>JAFAEB010000100.1 GCA_023424235.1 Bacillota bacterium | reverse complement strand
ATGCAATGCTAGCACCTATGTTAATCAAGCCAAATCATCCATTGTTTAGCGTTAATGATGTTTTTAATGGAATTTTTGTTCGTGGAAATGTAATTGGTGATGTCATGTTTTATGGTAGTGGAGCAGGAAAACTTCCAACAGCTAGCGCAGTGGTTGCTGATGTTGTTGATGCTGCAAAACACATAGGAACTAATATTATGCAATTATGGAGTAGTAAAAAGCTTGAATTATCACATAAAAAGCTTGCAAAGCATCGTTTCTTTGTAAGAATTGAAGGTAATAATGAGGAATTGGCACAACAGGTTAAGATGGAATTCGGTCACGTAGAAGAAGTAGTAGTTAAGGATGTAATGAATGAATATGCATTTATAACAGATAGAATATGTGAAGAAATCTATGAAAAGAAGATAGCGCAGTTTAGTAATGTAAAAAATATGATACGTGTAATGTTTTAACATATCAATAGGTTCTGTTGCAAAACTTATATTTATGTCCTGATATACATAAAGAAAAAGTAAGTTTTGCAGCAGATCTTATTATATAGAAAGGAAGCAAAAATGAAGTATATTATTGTTTTAGGAGATGGAATGGCAGATGAACCAATCGATGCTCTTAATCATAAAACTCCTTTAGAATATAGTAAAACTAGTACAATGGATGAACTTGCTAGAAAATCAGAAATTGGACTATGCTATACCATACCAGAAGGAATGAACCCTGGAAGTGATACAGCAAATCTATCTGTTTTAGGATACAATCCAAGAGAGTATTATACAGGAAGATCACCACTTGAAGCACTTAGTATTGGTGTAGATTTAAAAAGTACTGATATTGCTATAAGATGTAATATTGTTACGGTATCAGAAGAAGATATACCATATGAACAGAAAACCATTTTGGATCATAGTGCTAGTGAAATATCTACCAAGGAAGCTAGTATACTCCTAGAGGCTGTGAAAGCAGAATTAGAATCAGATAGTTATCATTTTTATTTAGGGACAAGTTACAGACATCTTCTAGTATGGGATGGAGGAAGTGTAGTAGAATTAACACCACCTCATGATATATTAGGAAAAGAAATAGACACATATTTACCTAGTAATGCATACCTAAAGAATATGATGAAAAAAAGTTATGACATATTAAATAACCATCCGATTAATTTAGAGCGCGCAAAAAAAGGATTAAATAAAGCAAATTCTATTTGGTTTTGGGGTGCAGGAACGAGACCAGCTCTTATGGATTTTGAAAGCAAATTTGGTAAAAAAGGAGCTATGATTTCAGCTGTTGATTTATTAAAAGGAATCGCTGTTGGAGCGAATATGAAGGTTGTTCATGTTCTCGGTGCAGATGGTACCCTTCATACCAATTATGAAGGTAAAGCTATGGCAGCTGTAAAAGAATTAGTTGACAATCAATTTGATTTTGTATATATTCATGTAGAAGCACCAGATGAAATGGGTCATCAAGGTAACGTATGGAATAAAATAAAAGCAATTGAATATATCGATGAGAGGATTGTTAAATTAGTGAAAAAGGAATTGGACGAAAAACAGGTAGATTATCGTATGTTAATCATGCCAGATCATCCTACCCCAATTCACTTAAGAACACATACAAGTGACCCAGTTCCATATTTATTATATGATAGTACCGATGAAAAATCTGGTGAATTACTTTATAATGAAAATGATGCTAAATTAAGTGGCAATGTAGTGAAGAATGGTTATGAAATAATTAACAAATTGTTTGGTTAATTTTTATTTTATAAATACTAGCCAATAAAAAAGGTAGGAGGCAGTGTATGCTTATTGTAAAAAAGTTCGGAGGAACATCTGTAGCAGATAAAGAAAGAATATTTAATGTTGCCAGACGATGTATAGAAGACTATAAAAATGGCCATCAAGTGGTAGTTGTGTTATCTGCCATGGGCAAACAAACAGATGTATTGCTTAATCAAGCAAAAGAAATTAATCCTAATGCATCAAAAAGAGAACTCGATATGTTACTTACTACTGGAGAACAAATCTCTGTAGCCTTTATGGCAATGGCAATGGATTCATTGGGAGTACCAGCGATCTCTTTAAATGCATTTCAAGTAGCTATGCACACGACTGCTGTTTATGGCAATGCAAGACTGAAACGAATTGATACAGAACGTATTCACCATGAACTTGCAAGTAAGAAAATAGTAATTATAACAGGATTCCAAGGAATCAACCAATTTGATGATTATACTACCCTTGGAAGAGGTGGTTCAGATACAACTGCTGTGGCGTTAGCTGCCGCACTTCATGCGGATGCTTGTGAAATTTATACCGATGTTGATGGCGTATTTACAGCAGATCCAAGAGTGGTAGCATGTGCAAAAAAATTAGAAGAAATCACATATGACGAGATGTTAGAATTGGCATCTTTAGGAGCGGGCGTGTTGCACAACCGTTCTGTTGAAATGGCGAAAAAATATGGTGTACAATTAGTTGTACGTTCTAGCTTAAATAATTCAGAAGGAACCACAGTGAAGGAGGAAGTTAAGATGGAAAAAATGCTTGTTAGCGGTGTAGCATCCGATAAAAATACCGCACGAATTGCAGTTATAGGTTTAGAGGATCAACCGGGAGTAGCATTTAAGTTATTTAATCATTTAGCAAGATATAATATAAATGTTGATATTATACTTCAATCTGTAGGTCGTGATGGAACAAAAGATATAAGTTTTAC
>JAFAEB010000081.1 GCA_023424235.1 Bacillota bacterium | reverse complement strand
ATCTAGATGTGAATAATCAATAACCTAATTGCTATAATATGAAAGGAGTACACCTCATAACTACAAAAGTTATGGAGTGTACTCCTTTTTACGACTACAACATAAGGACCTGTACATGATAACTTTTAAGTTAAAATGGACAGGTCCTTTCATAAATTCGATCATTTATTTATCTTATTAATTTTTCGATTATTCATTTATTCATTTCTTAATTCATTCAATTACTAATTTATTTAAGCAATATACTCTATTAACGCTACTACAAGTGGTAATGTTACCATAGAGATTAAAGTAGTAACCGCAAATACCTCAGATGCATATAAGGCATTTTTATTATATCGTAATGCAAATAAGGTTCCTGTCGCTGCTGTAGGGCACGCTGCTGCCACAATTGCAGTTGTAAGTACTGCATCTGGCACTTGAAACTTACTATAGATAAACAATAGTAAAATCGGTATAACGAGTAACTTAACCATTGCTACAAAATAAATTCGAAATTTTAAAAATACCTTCCTTATATTCGTTTGAGCAATCGTCACACCTGCTATTAACATCGCAAGAGGTGTATTCATATCACCTACATATACTAATGCCGTTTTAATTACATTTGGTAGTGGAATTCTTGATAGAAAGAATATAAAGCCTAATAATATTCCAATTAAGGTAGGTGATATTAAGGTTTTTATCATGGTCTTTTTATCTTGTTTTCCAATCATCATAATAAGTCCATGGGTCCATATAAATGCATTAAATATTGTCATATAAGCAGTAATATAAAACACACCTTCACTACCTAATATACCATTAATTAAAGGGATTCCCATAAATCCACAATTAGAGTAAATAGCTGAAAAACGTTCAATTACTAGGTCTTTATTGGTCTTACCTCTTAGAATACCATATGTAACTATTATTGCTATGATATGAGTTAAGACTGCAAGACCGAGTGAAATTAGAAGTCCTTTTAAGAGCTTAGGGCTAAATTCTCTTATGTATGAATTAAATATTAAAATTGGACTTACTAACATTAATAAAATATTGGATAAATTTTTATTCATTACAGTATCAATTAACTTTACTTTATAACAGATAAAACCAATAAGTATAATGGAGAACATAATTAATATCTGATTTAATGTTATACTTGCTAAAGACATTACAACCTCCATAAATCTATATTTTCTTTGGATTTAAGTATACGATCACTCTATCCTATTTACTCCTTTGTCTTATAAAACCACACGAATTTCATATTAACAAATATGAATATGTTTGTCAATTTAAGTTGACTTGAACAATTCTTAATTTGTATACAGCAAGCGAATAGCATTCCTTCTCATTAACAGATACTTTTCATATTTTCTGTTTAATCTAATCACTTTTCTTCTTGAATTTATTAATTTTTTGAGTTATAATAACTTTCGTATTAATTTAGAAATTGGGCTATCGCCAAACGGTAAGGCACTGGATTCTGATTCCAGCATCTCTAGGTTCGAATCCTAGTAGCCCAGTACATAGTAAGTACAAGTTATACATGAATTTTTATGTATAACTTTTTTTTATTCCTGTGGTCATCTCACATTCTATTCTATTGATTCTCTAAAGTTAGATTTCTTAATTTTGTTACTATATTATCTTTTTATTATCCTTTTTATATTCTTTTTTATATTCTTTTTTATATTCTTTTTTATTATCTTTTTTATTTTCTCTTTTATATTCTCTTTTATATTCTTTTTATATTCTTTTTATATTCTTTTTTATTTCTTTTTTATTTCTTTATAATTTAGTATTCATATCTCAATAGCACAATTTACATTTCCTTACATTGTATTTATCTATATCATAGTTTACATTACTATGTATAACCTAAGCATTTATACCTTGATTTTATTTAACCACTTTTTATCATTTTATTGATTACGATATCATTAATAAACCTTATCTCTATCCATATAATATGCATTTATATAGTTATATGGACCTTTTAAATAACTAGCTTCTTTTTCCTAATAAGCACTCATTCATAAGTTTTTGTTAAATATGTAAAGTTTACCCTTAATGATTGTCTCACTCATCTACCTATGATATAATAGTACAAAGAATATATACCTTTAAGGAGGATTATAGGTGAAATTAAATACGAAACGTACATTTTTTATCGGCTTAGCCTTTCTATCCATTAGTGCTTTCTGGCAACTATATGATAATGTAATTCCACTCATATTATCGAATACCTTTGGATTAAAAGAAACGGTTACTGGTATGGTTATGGGAATCGATAATGTATTAGCTTTATTCTTATTACCCTTAATCGGTGGATTTTCAGATAAGGTAAATACAAGAATAGGTAAACGAACTCCATTTATTTTGTTTGGAACAATTTTTGCGGTTATATTTATGCTTTTAATACCACTTGCTGATAATACAACAAACTTTATTTTATTTTTTGTGACCTTAGGATTCGTATTAATTTCTATGGCTTCCTACCGTTCTCCTGCAGTTGCCTTAATGCCTGACCTAACACCAAAACCTTTACGTAGTAAGGCTAACTCAATTATTAATTTAATGGGGACCTTAGGTGGAATTTACACTCTTGTTGCTATTTCTAAGTTAGTAGCAGATAAAGATAAGCCTAATTATTATCCAGTATTTATTGCAGTTGCACTACTTATGGTTGTTGCAGTAACTTTATTATTAATAACAACAAAAGAGAATAAATTACCTCGATATACAGATGATAATGAAGACGATATTCAAACTGCCAATAAGGATATACATATATTACCTGCAGATGTTAAGAAAAGTTTAATTTTCTTATTATTATCAGTCTTTCTATGGTTTACTGCATATAATGCAGTAACAACTGCTTTCTCACGATATGCTACAAATGTATGGGGATTTGGTGGCGGTAGTTACGCGAATGCATTATTGGTGGCTACAGGAGCAGCTACCTTAGCTTATATACCAATAGGTATTATATCAAGTAAGTTTGGTAGGAAAAAAACCATACTTGGTGGAATTATTATTATGACTTTATCCTATTTTTCAGGATTTTTATGTACAGAATATTCCCCTATTATTTATGTTATATTTGCATTTACAGGGATTGGTTGGGCATCCATAAGCGTAAACTCCTATCCTATGGTAGTTGAAATGAGTAGAGGGTCTGATGTTGGTAAATACACCGGCTTTTATTATACCTTCTCGATGTTAGCACAAACAATTACACCAATACTTTCTGGTGCATTATTAGAGAATGTATCCTACCGAACCTTATTTCCATATGCGGTATTATTCTCTTTCCTATCTCTATGTACTATGTTATTTGTAAAACATGGAGATGTAAAACCGATGAAAAAGCAAAGTGCACTTGAGCATTTTGACATAGAAGACTAATTTATGCACAATCAGCTCTAGTATTTTACTTTCTATCAACAAAGTAAAACCTAGAGCTGTGAATTTCTACTTGGAGGACAAACAATGTTATTCAATATTTTTGCGCTAGTAGCCTTGGTACTAATACTACTTACTGTACTATATTTGCTAGCCATTATGCCTAAAATGAAACATAGACCGGATTTAACACCTTTTCGTGGCCGTTATTATGCACATAGAGGATTACATCAAAGTAAACGTAAATCCCCTGAAAATAGCATGGCTGCCTTTAAAATGGCTGTTGATCAAAATTATGGAATTGAACTTGATGTACAATTATCAAAAGATAACATTCCAGTTATATTTCACGACTATAATTTACAACGTATTTGCGGTGTAGATAAAAAAGTATGTGACTTAACATATGAAGAACTACTTGAGTATAACCTTTATAATTCCAAAGAAAAAATCCCAACCCTAAAATCTTTCTTAGAAATGGTGGATGGAAAGGTACCTTTAATTGTTGAGTTTAAAGTAGAAGCAAGCAATACCTTGGTATGTGATGAAGCAATAAAATTATTAGATAATTACAAGGGTGTATATTGTATTGAATCCTTTAATCCCTTAGTTCTTTTATGGTTTAAAAAGAATCGACCTAATATTATGCGTGGACAATTAGCAAGTAACTTGCTAAAGGATAAAGAAAGTGGTAATCAATTTTTATATTTCATTTTACAAAATTTATTGTTAAACTTTATGACAAAACCAGACTTTATTGCCTATAACCATGTACACCGTTATATGTTATCTCTAAAATTATGTCGTCTACTATATAAAATTCCAACCTTTGCTTGGACAATTAAGACAAGTGAAGATTTAGAATCCAACCGTGGATATTTTGATTTCTTTATCTTTGATCATTTTGTACCTAATAAATAAATATTGTTTCATTCTAGAACTGAGCTTATGTACTTGTCATGCCTAACGTACATAAGCTCTTTCTAAAAAGAGAGTATTGGGGTGCATATAGCAGACACAATACTCTAAATAGGAAGATATATAATATGGCTGGCAACGAGGTAGGTGACGAATATATCACTAGTAATCACGCTCTTATGATGTATGAGCCATTACTCACAGATTCAAAAATGGAATAACGTTCCATACTGTATATAGATAAGCCCTTATTAAAACACTATTTTAAACAGAGCTATGAAATTTACCTAAGAAAGCTTTTGTTCTCTCATTATCAGAGTTAAATAACTCCATAGGGCTAGTATCTTCCTCAATAATACCATTATCCATAAATATAATTCTATTAGATATTTCCCTAGCAAAGTCCATCTCATGAGTTACTATGACCATGGTCATATTTAAGTTGGTTAAAGACTTGATTACTTTTAACACTTCACCAGTTAATTCTGGATCGAGAGCTGAGGTAGGTTCATCAAAAAATAGAATCTTAGGACTAAGTGCTAGAGCTCTTGCAATGGATACTCGTTGGGATTGTCCACCGGATAATTGATATGGGTAAGCCATTGCTTTCTCCTTAAGACCTAATCGTTCTAATAAATCATAGGCTATTTTCTCAGCCTTTTCCTTCTCCATCCCAGCTACATGAATAGGAGCTTCTGTTATATTCCTAAGTACAGTATAATGTGGAAAAAGGTAGAAATTTAGAAAAACTAAGCCTGTTTTCAATCGTATACTTTTTAATACTTCCTTATTGCTATACTGTACTTTTCCATCTATCGTTTTTGCTATAGCATCCCCATCTACTACGATTTCACCACCATCTATGGTTTCTAATTGATTGAGACATCGAAGTAACGTGGATTTACCAGACCCTGAAGAACCAATAATAGATATAATTTCACCATCTTCTATATTTAATGAAATGTCTTTTAATACTTTAACATTATCAAAATTTTTCTCTAAATTTTTCACTTCTAATATACTCATTATTCCTCCACTAATATCCTTAACACATGTATGACTAACTGCACTAATATCACAAATAACATGCATGACTATCTACATTAAGGATATATCTATAAACGCTGTATTTATTGTAATAAATAGCTGTAACTATGTAATCCAATAGTTACTTGTAATAATTTAATTTCGTTTCACAAATCATACAACATTTTGACACAACACTATTCATGATAAGATAAAATAATCCTGCCATCACTAAAGGAATTAGCGAGCTTGCTTTTGACATGGTATCTGTAGCGATTTGATATATTTCACTTACACCAATTACACTAACTAATGCAGTATCTTTTACTAATGTCATAAATTCATTACCCATAGGAGGCATAATGCGCTTAATTACTTGCGGCAATATAATTTTTACGAATGTTTGCTTTTTACTAAAGCCTAATACTGTTGCAGCTTCATAT
>JAFAEB010000057.1 GCA_023424235.1 Bacillota bacterium | reverse complement strand
CCAAATGGATAAAGTGCTTCACGCTCCATATAGCGATAGGTTCTATTCTTCATAGAGTAATCTGTAAACTCAGGAAGTTCTTCTGTTGTTCTATAAAACGTAATTGGTAATTTTCCTTCTGGTGAGTACTCACCAAAAATAAGTTCTGCAATCGCTCTACCACCAAGTGAGCCAGGATACCACCCCTCAATGATTGCTGGTATGTGTTCATCTGCCCAATTAATAGCTAAAGCACTTCCTGAAAGTAGAACTAAAATAACAGGTTTGTTAAATTCACTTATTACTTTAAGTACATCTTCTTGCAAGCCAGGAAGATTAAGATTTGGCTTATCACCACTTGCATACTGATTACCTTGGTCACCTTCTTCACCTTCTAGACCTGAATCTAATCCCATACAAGCAATTATTACATCACTTACTTCACAAACTGCTTTTATTTCTGATAATCTATCATGTTCAGCGCCTAGGCCACCAACCTTGTTCTTATGTAGATGACACCCCTCTGAATAATAAACTCTAACATCATCTCCTAAATATTCTTGTATTCCTTCATTGATAGTCACATACCTTGAAGCTGTACCTTCATAATTTCCTACTAAAGCTCTTCTATTATCTGCATTTGGTCCGATAATACCTATATTTTTTATATTCTTCTTATTTAACGGAAGAATGTTATCCTCATTTTTTAGTAGAACAAGACTCTTTCTAGACGCTGTAAGGTTTAACTCTCTCATATCATTGGAATTAACAGTAGAATAATTGTAAACATTATATGGAACATCCTTTGGTTCATCAAACAATCCTAACTTCATCCTAGTAGTAAACAATCGTTCTACAGCAGTGGTAACCGCTTCTTCCGTTACAAGACCTCTTTTAACTGCTTGTGATAAATATAAGAATAAGTTTCCACAGTTTAAGTCGCATCCCATATTAACAGCAAGTGCTACCGATTCTAATGGTCCACTAGTTACATTGTGGTGCTCGTGAAAATCTTTTATTGCCCAGCAATCGGACACCACATGGCCATCAAATTGCCAATCTTCTCTAAGAACCCTTTTTAATAAAAATTCACTTCCACAACAAGGTTCACCATTGGTTCTATTATATGCACCCATAACAGCTTCAACTTTTGCCTCTGTAACACAGGCATGAAAAGCAGGAAGATAAGTTTCATACATATCTTGGAGGGAGACAGTTGCATTAAAGCTATGTCTTAAATCCTCTGGTCCAGAGTGTACAGCGAAATGTTTGGCACAAGCTGCAGCTTTTAAATAGTTCTCATTATCACCCTGCAAACCATTAATAAAACGAACTGCAAGTCTAGATGTTAAATATGGATCCTCACCATATGTTTCATGTCCTCTACCCCAACGTGGATCTCGAAATATATTTACATTAGGAGCCCAGAAGGTAAGTCCCTTATAAATATCTGTGTCCTCATATTTTTGCTGCATGTTAAATTTTGCTCTACCTTCCGTAGCAATCGCATCTCCTACAGACTCCATAAGTTCTTCATCAAAGGTAGCTGCTAATCCAATCGCTTGAGGAAAGACAGTCGCAACACCTGCTCTCGCAACACCATGCAATGCTTCATTCCACCAATTATAAGCTTTGACTCCCAAATGTTCTATGGCAGGTGCAGCGTGAAGCATCTGAAAACATTTTTCTTCCAGTGTCATCTTTGCTACTATCTCTTTTGCTCGTCGCTTATACTCTTCGATCTTCTCCTGATTATGAATTAGTTTACTCATAGTCTCTCCTTTTTTAGTGAATAGCTAACACCAAATCTTATAGCTTTGGTATATTATTATGTATTTTGAAATGATCTTTTTATAAATATAACACATTTGAACAATACTAACTTCTTGTATATTGCTATATAATTCTCAAATATTGCTAATATTTGATTGTCTATTCGTACTCTTCTACAATCTTTCCATCAAAAACTCAATTATATTGGATGATTTTATTAATTTCAACTTAATTACATTATAATACATATTATAAATGGCGAGAGCTTTAGTTGTATATTATTTATAATTGTTTCATATATTACTAATATAATTTTATACATTGTATACAAAACAATAAATCATTGACTCTTCATCGTATTTTAGCATTATTTAAGTGCATTATACACTTTATACAATATAATTTCTTTAACTATCATTTTTTATGTTAACTATTAAATGTGAACCCCTACTCTAACAATAATTACTAACCAAATACTCCCTCATTTATAAGGACTTTTATGTTACTTTTTCTTATTAGTCGTCATTATGTAATTATTACCAAATATTTGGTTATATTTCAATGCTTTTTAACAATTTTAGTTGAAGTTCTCTTTACATAATCGTGCAAATTTTAATTCATATCCCAATCATAAATAAGCAACTTTTGCGCATTCAACAGTATATGTTAAACATTCTTGAGTTAGATACTGAATTGTCTATGGTGCTATTTTCTAATAATTAAGCTCTTTTGCATGTAATGAGTGTCATCCTTATCATCTTTTTCATCTCTCATATATTGCTATTTTAAATTGATTTTTATGTAGTTAATTAAAAATAAAACTCCTTTTTTTGTATATTTATATAAATGATAAAAGAAAATCATTTACATTTCTTATAAATTATATTAATATTAGAATAATAATAGTGCTAATTTTCACCATCTTTGCTATATTTCCCGTCAATAATTTTTAGCACTATATGCTATAGTTTTATCTTAGATAGAATATGAAATAGGAATCCTTATTAGGTAATAATATATCCAAATATGCTAACATAATGGCCTCATAACAGTTTGTAAAAGGAGAGATTATATGATAAAAATATTAGATGGTATATTTGAGCGAGTTGATTATGATAAAAACTCCTCAATTTTATTACATTTAAACAGAGAATATGAAGATTATCCGATTCATTGGCATTCTGCTATGGAGATTATTATGCCATTAGAAAATACATATATTGCTATTATAAATAAAACAACCTATAACCTAACAAAAGGTGATATCTTGATAATACCTCCTGGCGAACTTCACGAGCTTTTTGCGCCACCAACTGGAAGTCGAATTATATTACAGTTTGATTTTTCAATTATTAGTAATTTAAAAGGATTTTCAAGTATTTTCCCAATATTATTACAACCAAGACTCTTAAATATTAATAATTCCAGTGATATTTATCATGAATTATCAAATATATTATTAAGTATTAAGGATGAATATAGTTACAATGATAATTTAAGTGAATCATGTATTTATTCAAAAATTATACAGTTCTTTATATTAACTGCAAGAAAGTATATGAACACAGGAAATTTGTTTCCTGATGTTAAGCTTAGTAAGCAAAAAGAATATATGGAAAAGATCAATAGTATCTTTGATTATATCAACGAGAATCTTACAGAAGATCTTACACTAGATAAAATTGCGTGTATTGCTGGTTTTAGTAAGTTTCATTTTTCTAGAATATTTAAACAGTATACCAACTTATCTTTTTATGAATATCTAAATCAACAGAGAGTAAAAAAAGCAGAGCGCCTTCTTCTAGATCCTAACATTACCATAACAGATGTAGCTATGCAATCAGGCTTCTCCAGTATATCAACCTTTAACCGCGTTTTTAAAACGGTTAAAGAATGCACTCCTACGGAATTTAAAAATTATTATTTTTTTAAAGGTTATAATTACAAGTAATTTGGTAAATTACATAAACTTGGCACTTATAGAT
>JAFAEB010000008.1 GCA_023424235.1 Bacillota bacterium | reverse complement strand
GCAAAAGTATAAGGAAGAGATTAATTGTCTAAAGGAAGCAATTACAAAAGCTTCAGCAGATATTGAACTGTTTGAAATGAAAACCTTTTACCCTGCTGGAGATGAGCAAGTTATTGTTCAACAAGTATTAAGACAATCAGTTCCAGAGAGAGGAATACCGATTGATGTAGGTGCTGTTGTGAATAACGTTGGAACGATACTTAATATTGTAGATGCATTACAAGGAATTCCTGTTACAAATAAGTATCTTTCTGTAGTAGGTGAAGTTGAAAAACCGATTATGATAAATGCACCAATTGGCACAGCGATCAGTGATTGTATTGCGAAAGCAAAAGTAAAAATACAAAACTATGCTGTAATTATAGGTGGACCTATGATGGGAAAGGTACTAGACAATATGGAAGCAATTGAGAAAGAAGTTGTTACAAAGACTACTGGAAATATACTCATCTTACCATCTGACCATTATTTAATTGGCCATCATAAAATTTCAATCAAACGAATCGCCAAACAAGCACAGAGTGCTTGTATTCAATGCCAAATGTGTACTGATTTATGTCCTAGATATTTAATAGGCCATAAAGTTCGCCCACATATGGTTATGCGTAATATTTGGCGTGAGGATACGATTCAAGATAATAATACATATAAAGAGATATTTTCTGATGCGATTCATTGTTGTGAATGTGGTGTTTGCGAACTATTTTCATGTCCAATGAACCTTTCTCCTTGTAGAGTAAACATATTCATAAAGAAGAAGTTCATGGAAAAGGGAATACAAGCAGATAGGAATATGAAACCAGTAGCTAGGGATAGTGTTGATATACGTAAGACTCCAACCGAAAGATTAGTGGCTCGATTAGGACTTAGTAAATACGATGGATTACATGCGAAGGAATGTATCGATGTCAATCCGAATGAGGTATATATTCCTTTTCGTCAACATATTGGCTTGCCTGCAGTAGGAGTTGTTTCTGTAGGGGATAGGGTAGATGCTTGCGATCTACTTGCGACTGCTAATACTGGAGGTTTATCGGCGAATATTCACTCAAGCATTAAAGGAGTCATAACTGAAATTACTAGTCATGGTGCAAGAATAAGACGAGAGGAGGGATAATCAACATGGGTATGGCAATTGGTATGGTAGAGTTAACAAGCATAGCTCGTGGAATTGAAACAAGCGATGCCATGTTAAAAGCTGCGAAGGTTTCTTTAATACGATCATGCACGGTATGTCCAGGAAAATATATGGTTATCGTTTCTGGAGATACAGGTGATGTAAGAGCAGCAATGATGGAAGGAAAAAAAGTGAGTGGTGAGTATTTAGTAGATACCTTGTTTATCCCTAATGTACATCCACAGTTAATTCCTGCGTTAACTGCAGTGACACTTGATGTGAAACTTGGTGCTGTGGGTGTAATCGAATTTTATTCAGTCGCAGCAGCAATACATGCCGCTGATATTGCAGTGAAAGCAGCACAAGTCACATTAATCGAAGTACGCATTGGCTATGCCATTGGTGGAAAAGGATTTGTCTCTCTAACAGGTGATGTAGGAGCAGTAAGAGCAGCAGTAGAGGCAGCACAGGCAAGCAGTGAGTTATATTTACAAAGTACAGTAATTCCAAGACCATCAGAGCAATTATTTGATGCGTTATTATAAACTACGATTAAGTAAAGTTTAGGAGGAAAAATTAATGTTTCAAGAGCTTATTGATAATATAACAAATGTGAGTGTATTTACAGAGAGTTTCAAGGATTGGATTGGAAATCTATCTATTAATTCAGTTATTATCTTTATTATGATGATTTTCATGTTAGTTGGTGCATTTGATAAAATTAGAGGGAATAAATTAGGCTATGGCGAGAAATTTGATGAAGGCTTTAATGCTATGGGACCACTCGCAATTGCTATGGCTGGTGTAGTTGCAGCAGCTCCAGTTTTAGCAATTATATTAAAGCCGATTATTGTTCCTCTTTATAACCTAGTAGGAGCGGATGCTTCTATGTTTGCAACTACTCTTTTAGCATGTGATATGGGTGGTTATCCATTAGCTATGCAACTTGCAGAGAATGATGCAATTGGAAATTTTGCAGGTCTTATACTAGGAACCATGATGGGACCTACTATCGTATTTACAATACCAGTAGCATTATCCATTATTAAAAAAGATGATAGACCATATCTTGGAGCTGGTATTCTAGCTGGTCTTATCACTGTACCAATTGGATGTATTGTTGGTGGTTTAGTAATGAATATGACTCCTTATAAAATGAATATTGGAACAATCTTAGTTAACCTTATTCCAGTTATCATTATTGCTGGTCTTATCGTTGCAGGTTTATGGTTTATCCCAGCGAAAATGATTAATGGTTTCAACAAATTTGGAACAGGTGTAACCGTTCTTATTACAATCTTTACAGCGATCGCAGTTTTTGAATACTTAACAGGAATCCACTTCCCATTATTCAACATTATGGTTATTCCAGATGCAAATGGAGTTGTTCCTCTTGAATCAGGTTTATTAGTATGTGGTCAGATTGCAATTGTATTAATTGGTGCTTTCCCTATGGTTAAATGGATTACTAAGAACTTTGAAAAACCACTTAAAAAAGTTGGTGAAAAACTTGGTATGGATGAAACTGGTTCAGCAGGACTTGTTGCTAACCTAGCGAATAATATCGCAATGTTTAATATCTTAGGTGATATGAATCCAAAAGGAAAATTACTTAATGTTGCATTTGCAGTTTCAGCAGCATTTGTATTTGGTGATCATTTAGGATTTACTGCTGGCGTTAACTCTGAAATGATATTCCCAGTTATCGTAGGAAAACTTGTAGCTGGTATCACAGCTTTAATTTTAGCTAATATTCTTGCACCTATGCTTCTTTCTAAAATTAATGTTTCTAATACAAAAGAAAAGTAATATTAATATCGAGTTCAAGTGTCAAAAGCGATATCTAACGTATAGTTAAAGTTATTTGCACAAAGTCAAAAGACTCTTGCTTCGATTTCAATGCGCAAGATGTTCTAATACTTTCATAGTTTGTGCTAGACATATCAAAAGACAGATAACTCGCTACGCTCAAACAGATCTGTCTTTCGATATAACACAAATTATGAAAGCAAAGAACATCTAAGGCATTTTATTAGGCGCATTCGTTCTTTTGCTTTGTGCAAATATCTAGTGTGATTGATTATATAATATGGCTTTGACACTTGAATCTTTATATTCTTAATATTGATATGAAGAAAGGGATGCTAAATGAATATAAGTGAAGATTTAATAAGAGAGATAGTAAAGAATGTACTAAATGAAACTTATAAAGTACAAACTGCATCTAGCTTTGATAAAGTGAAAGACCCAAGTGGCATCATAAGAATAAAAACAGATACGGTAAAAACGGAACCCTTTGGAGGGCAAGCTGGAGTATCATTACAAGATATCGTAACTCTTGAAGAGGCACCAAGAATGGGTGCGGGTATTATGGAACTTGATAATACTAGTTTTGAGTGGACGCTATCTTATGATGAATATGATATGGTAATTGACGGAATCCTAGAAATTAAAATTGATGGAAGAGTAGTTACTGCATATCCAGGTGATATTATCTACATACCAAAAGATAGCCATATTCACTTCCAGACTCCTTCAAAAGCTAGATTTGCATATTTTGTATATCCAGCAAATTGGCAGAATCAATAGGTATGCATTAAAAAGTAGAGTGAGCTATTCGTGGGATGGTAGCTCACTCTCTTATGTGATTAAGCAATTTACGAATAGTAGTTCATACCTGTATTTAGTAAGAAAAATAATTACTCTTTGTTTACTATTTAGTATCCTTATAATTGTTAATGGTACAATCGTTAAAATACATTTAGATTAAAACTATGATTAATTTTGATGGTAATATTAAGGTTATTGATGTAATATGTATTTAAGATAATAAATATTTGCTCTTAATTACGATGTCTTAATATTATTTTATATTAACTATCTATAGAATGGGGGATTGGAAATGTTTCTATTTCTTTTTATTTGCTGTATGTTAGTTCCTATGACTATGTTAGGGTTTGGATTCATGTGGAAGAAAAGCCCACCAAAGAATATAAATGATTTATATGGATATCGAACTACTATGTCTATGAAAAACATGGATACTTGGAATTTTGCTCATCGATATTTCGCTAAGATATGGATTTGGTCTGGAATAATAACAATAGTATTATCTGTTATCACTTTGATTCTTTTCAAGAATTCTAATGAATTTGAAACGATATCTATCTATTTAGTGTTTATCCAAACAGCATTTTTGTGTCTTGGAATAATCCCTACAGAAATCGCACTACGTAAGAATTTTGATAAAAATGGTGGTAGAAAGCAAGAATTATAAATATAAAGACAAATTCAAAATTACTTCCGTATTAAAAGTACTATAGGGATGGAATTTAGTTTTTCAAGTAATAGGTTGAGTATATATTATAATTATAATAAAGTTGAAAAAAAGTGTTGACATAATTAATTAATTATACTATAATATGTCATGTGTCTGAGACAAACACTAAAAAAAATAATATGCGCGAGTGGCTCAGTGGTGGAGTATCGCCTTGCCAAGGCGAGGGTCGCGGGTTCGAATCCCGTCTCGCGCTTAAAAAATAAGAATCATGCAAAAGCATGGTTCTTATTTTTTTGTACGTGTAAACAATGGATGCAGGGCCTTCAAGAATAAGAATGGAGGCCCTACGCCGACATTCTTATTCTTGTCGTGACATTGTATCGAGCGAAAGCGAAGATAGAATGTCACTTCGAATATACCGTCTCGCGCTTAATTGAAAAAGATTATCCTACAAGGTAGGGTAATCTTTTTTAATTCTGTCCGAAATGAAATTAGAATCTAGTGGCATGAGCCTTTTCTAGAATGGAAACATATTATCCTATATATTATGTTTCCATTCTAGATATGTCATTGCTTGCAATGACATTGAGAGGAGTCGCGGGTTCGATGTCTTGCGAGGCATGACATTTATCCCGTCTCGCGCTTAAAAAATAAGAATCATGCAATGCATGGTTCTTATTTTTATTTATTATTTAATCTTCTACTTGAATCTTTCCAGGCAATGGAATATGATCTAGGCTTACTAATGGAATTCCATTATACTCAGTGCGTTTTATACTTTCTGTAAGTACACATGCAATTACCGTAATTTCAATTCCAATTTTTTTAGCAAGTTCTAGAACTGCATCAATTGTTCCACCTGTTGAAACAACATCATCTAAAAAGCATAATTTTTTACCCACAAAATGTTCATATTTTTCTTTGCCAATCCAAAGTTCCTGTTTTCCCTGTGTCGTAATAGACTGTACTGTTACACCTTGTGGTTCAACCATAAATCCTTTTTTACTTTTTCTAAGTTCTAAGTATTTCGGATAATCTTTACAGATGGCCTGAGTTAATCCGCAGGATTTGGTCTGAACTGTTACAAATCCATCAAACTCATAAGGAGCTAATTTCTTTAATAATTCATCAGAAGCCACACGGTTCCATTCACATTCACCTGTCATATCAAAGGAATAAATGCAAAAACCGTCGCCAATGTCTAACAGTGGAATTTCTATTTTGTAATCATCTGCAAGATGAATTGTAAATGTGTTATCCATAAAATCCTCCATTTATAGTAAACCTACATACATTCCTAAGTAACGAACAATAATACCAGCTAACATTCCTAAAAAAGGATTTTTAGCCCATATCGTTACGCCAAGAGCTATGTATCCACTCATTGCATTTTCTGATTGAGATGCAGAAGCAATGTTTGGTGCAAATGTCATAATTAAACCGATTACAAAAAGGAATCCTGCAATACTTTGTGCAGGTAAATATTTACCTAAACGACTTATTACTCCTGTTAATATTAAAATACCTGTTATAAGCATGAAGAAAACACCACTAGCTACTGGCCATGGTGCTCCAGCTGTTCCAGAAATAATTGCTTCGATTGGAGGACCACCAAATAGTGCACTAGGAACATCTGCAAAAGCATTGATTATAGATAAATGATCATAGTTTTGGCTTGTTCCAGCTATACTTGCTGTAATTCCACCGAAGGAAATATTAGCACCGATATTTAGCATCATAATACTCAATGCACCAGCGATAACTGATACATTTATTGTCGGCTTTATGAGTTTAAAGTCTACCCAATATTCTTTTTTCCAAAATCTCCATTCTGTACTCATTTCTACAGCTTTTCTTCCATCTTCAACTAATGTTGACATATCTACACGGCGCTTTTGTATGTATAAGAAATCAACAGTTGATACCACAACTGATATAAATATTGTCCAAACAACTTTGTTACCATCATTTAAAAATAAAACGTAAGCAACTAACGCAGATACTGTTGATATAATTGTAGTACGTTTTTCCTGACCAAGCATATCTAATGTAACACTAGCTAGCATTAGCCTACACCGCTCATCATACCAGAAACAACCGCTGGACCTGCAAAGTCTGAAATCATCGTAACTCCACCGAATAGTCCTAGTACAGCCATAAGTAATGCTGCTAAAAGAATTGCACTAATATTGTTACGTAAATCTTTTTTGACACTCGCTACTGTAATTGTTTCTGCCTGGCTAGAAATTGGCGTAACAGATCCAGTAAGCATATTGCCGAAGGCACCAATTAAATATGCAAAACCAGCTGGTTTAATTGCAAAACCGCGAGCCTGAGCATAAAGTAACTGAGGGACACCATTAATGATAACTGCAACTACAGCTAACATAAATGCGCTCAGATTAAATATCATTTCCATATTCTTTACTCCTCTTTCTTTTTTGATAACAAGTAAATTATATATTATTACCAATTTATAATCAACTTTACACTATTTACTTTTACTAATAAAACAAGTTGATTTTACTAATATATTTATGCATTTTTACCATTTTTTACAAAAATATATCATATGGAATTTAATTTTATTTAACAGACTCGTATTACACCTGAAAAATAGACAAAGAAAATAATCAAATATTTAAATTTACTATAGGATGCTAGAATTTGGTTAAATATATCATTCACATTACTCGCACAATATTTGATTAAGGACATAGATTTGAATAAATAGCAAAGCAATTACGCTCGTCTTTTGAATGTGGCAACTTTATCTCTTCAAGCAGTTTAAATGTTGTATAATTGTCCAAATAAAATAAATACTCGTTATCTGGATAAAAAAGAAATAATGTGCATTTTCTAGGAGCTTGTTCAATGGATAAGAGTATATTACTAATTACCTTACGAAAAATTTCAATAGAGAATGGATTAAAGAAATAAAAATAATTTTCCTTGTCCCGAACCCTATATTCCTGTGCTGGAACACATTTAAACTCAATTTTATGTTTAAATGTACCAGTGTAACTTACTAAATTTTTAATAGCATCCATATAATACTCTTTATTTAATTCAACACCTATTGCATTACAATGAAAACGGCAGTTTACATAAAAGTTTAGCCTTCCTTTACCACATCCATAGTCAATAAGAGTATCATTAGAAGAAAGGGTATATTCATTAAAAAGAAGGTCTAAAATTTCATAAGAAGTTGGTTCGTAACGATGGTTATAATAGGAGTGTTTATTATCAGACTGAATTTCTTCTGTTCTTATATTTAAAGTTTTATCGTTCATATATACCCTTTCTATATTCAAATATTTTATCCGTTATTATTACTAAGATTAATGAATTCATACACATTTATTTAATGATGAGTATAGTATTAAGCACAAGAAATGTAAATATAAATATCCATGACATAAAGTGTTCTATAAATCTCTCACTATAATTCCATTCTATTTCTTGATTTCCTATCTTTGTAAGTCTATAATTACTTCATAGGTTTATTTTTATTCGTCTATTTATATATCGTAAAATACTTTATCTTAGTAGGAGGTCCAATGGATTTAATTATAGTACACGGTTCCCCTGGAAATGGAAAGACTACATTAGCGCAAGAATTACATAAAGCGTTAGAAAGCCCTTGGTTTGAATTTGGTTGGATTCCAGAGTTTACAAATAAGAACCCTTATACAAAAATATCACAAAAAGAAGAAGAACAAATGTCATTTGAAAACCTTGTATTAGTATGTAAGAATTATATTAAACATGGATATAAAAATATTATCATTTCCGACTTAGATGATATTCGTATGCTTGATATTAATGAAGTCTTTAACGGATATAATTATGTAATTATATCATTATATTCAGAAGACGATGATACTATTAAAGAGCGTATCTTAACAAGAGACAATGGTAATAGCTATAAAAATTGGGAAGAATCAATAGGTATAAATAAATTAATTAAGAACAGAAGAACACTTCCAAATGAATATCGTATTCGGTCAGATATACATTCTCCCCAACATATTCGAGATGAAGTACTAAGGATTCTAAATGAACATATTCCAATCACTTCTCTTAACGGTAATAATTATAACAAGGATGATTATTTTACATATATAAGAGGTTTTTCTTATGAGCAATCTTAAAGGGAGCTTCTGAAATAACAATCTTTATTGATTAAAACAGCAATAAAAAGGAGAAACATATGAATGTTATTATCATAACAGGTACTTCAAGGGGCTTAGGAGAATCATTAGCTCGAAAGTTAATTTCAAAGGAAAATCTTATTTTCTGCATTTCACGTAGTTCGAATGAGATATTAAGAGAAAAAGCAAAAGAAGAAAACTGTTATCTAAAACAAATAGAACTTGATTTAACTAATCTACATGAAATTGAAGATAAAATGGATGAAATATTTAAGGAAATTAAAATTAAAATTTCTATGCTAAAAACCATCACACTTATTAATAATGCTGGTGTGGTATCTCCCATCAAAACAATCGAGAAATGTACAAGTGATGAAATTATAAATAATCTTAGTGTTAATACAATGGCACCAATGATCTTATCATCTAAGTTTATTCAAAACTTAATGGATTTTGAAGGTGAAAAGAGAATTATTAATATATCTTCTGGGGCAGGTAAACATCCATATCATGGTTGGAGTTGTTATTGTAGTTCGAAAGCAGCCATTGATTTATTTACTCAATGCGTTGGTATGGAACAAGAAGCTGCTAAGTATCCAACAAAAATTTTGTCCTTTGGCCCTGGTATTATTGATACCAACATGCAAGCACAAATTAGACAATCCTCAGAATCTGACTTTATGCAGATTGAACGATTTATAGGATTTAAAGAAAAAGGTCTCTTACGTGAGCCTAGTTATGTCGCAGAGAAAGTAATAGAACTTATCTTTTCAAAGGAATTTAAGCAAGGTGGAGTAATTGATATCAATAATTAATTCAATGTAAATGAATAAACCATCTTATCTATGAGGCTTATACTCATTCGATAAGATGGTTTTTGATTACTTCATACTTATAATATTATTATCTATTTTCTAATACAGTAATCTTACATACTGTTGTTTTGTCACCACATTTAAATGTTACATTTGCAGTACCAGCATTAAGTGGTGTATAAAGAATACCCCTTGTTTCATCATATTCTACCTTTAGAATGTCAGTATTATCCGATTCTATCGTTAATATATCTGTAGTGTCATATGGCTCTATACTATAATTAATATAGAACTGATTATCACCTACAAAAGTTGTAAGTTCCTCTTCTTCTAGTATTATATCTTCACATGGAGCTTGGTATACTCTTACATTCATTACACCGATAATATTTCCATTTATCGTTCCCTCACGAACTGTAATTTTAGCACTTCCTGGCACTTGACCTATTATGATGATATTAGCATAGTCTAAATTGGTATCATATCCTAAACTAATTACATTTTTTGATGGGTTTTGATTATCATAACCATCTACTATAAAATAATATAATCCATTTGTCTTTGTATAATATAGATAATTAAAAGCATTTGTGTAGTCGCCTACAGGTATTAAGATTTCTTCTGTTTCAACATACACATCCTTCACTTCTACTTTAAAGCTTCCAAGTTTTGTGGTCTTTTTGTTATAGACTTCATTTACAGTAATCGTATATGTACCAGATTTTTTTGCAGTATATTTATAACCATATGCATAGCTTATTCCTGTATATTCTTTTATATCCTTGGGAGAATCGTACTTAACTTCTTCCATTGTAAAATTCTCATTATCTGACACAAATGTATAGTTAGCACTAGGATTTCGATATCCTACATAATAAAAAGGTTCATACCCAGCATAAAATGAGTTAAAATCATAAATACCTTCACCAACGCTAGTAGCTGGATTATTCGAATCACTACCGAAATCCTTATAAGTTTTTAAATTTGATTTCTTTACTGTAACCTTACAACTTCCTATTATAGATGTTTTATTTTTATAAGTTTCTTTACAGGTAATCGTCGCAGTACCGGCCGAAATACCAGTTAGATAACCTCCATCTTTACTAATTGTAGCAATTTTCTTATCACTTGTAGTAAAGATATAGCTAGCCCCATCCAATTTATTTTTTACAGTTAGCTTTTGTGCAAAGTCACTTTCCCAAGTCTTAACATCTGTCCAATATACTTCATTCTTTAGTTTACCTACTGGTATGGTCATTTTTGTCGTACTAATCGATGCTTTTTTTGCAGCTGCATGTGCTACCTTAACATCTAGAACAGTACTACCTACCATAAAAGTAATAAATACGAATAGAAAACTGGTTATTACTAATACGGATTTCTTCATGTGCTGTTTCATCTTAATACCCTCCTTATTTTAATTGTGTCCTAAGATTACATGTATATCGTGACCTTACAGTAACTAGTAAACACAATTAAGACAAGCAAGGCTATAAATGCCATCACAGATTACACAATACTTATGATATAATGATTACTAAATAATGTCAATTAGCCATTTTATGTAATGTTTTGTCGTCAATAAAACAAACCACCAACCCAATAGCTACTCCCATTTAAAAAACTTAATTGATATCCCAATACATACTACTGCAATTACAATCATAATAACAAAAGGTAGTGATAGGTTCTCGGCTGGTAAACCTATGGAGCTTGCTTTTAATAACTTTATTCCTTGGGTTAGAGGTAAGATATCCACTACTTTTTGTAGTGCCACTGGCATAACTTCATATGGTAAAGTAGCACCTGAAAATATAAGCATTGGAAAGTATAATAAGCTTGCAATCATACCTGCTGATTTAGAATCTTTTGCAATTCCACCAACCATCATTCCTATACTAAACATAGATATCATAACCATAAAATAACTAGCTAAGAACTCCAACCATGAACCACCTAGTGATAAATCAAAAAATAGTGTTGCAACTAAATATAAAGTCACTAATGATGCAAGGGAATAAATTGTATAGATTGCTACTTGTACCAATAATATTAAACCAGGATGAACTGGAGTTACTTTATAACGTTTTAGTATTTTTTTACCTCTATAATCCGAAATAACTAGAGGTAGTCCCATTACTCCACCTGCACATATAGCAATGGTCACAAGAGCCCCAAATGATTGCTCTAAAAAAGTATAATCGGATCCTTCAAATGCAGGTTTACTTCCATATAGTAAACCTAAAATTATCAATACCACAACTGGCATTATAATCGCAAAAATCACCACATCCATACCTCGAATAGATAACTTAAGATCCGTTTTTAACATTGTTTTAAATGCTTTCATTACTTATCCTCCTCACCAGAATACCAAAGATAAGCATCTTCTAACTTATCATAAGGACTACTCTTAATAGCTTCCTCTACTGTTCCATGAAAAACAACATTCCCTTTTTTTAGTATCATAATCTCATCACACAATACTTCAACCTCATCCATATAATGAGATGTTAGAAATATGGTCAAACCTCTTTCTTTAAGACGAAGTAGAATTTTCCAAACATCCCTTCTTGCCTTCGTATCAAGACCTGTAGTAAGTTCATCTAAGAATACCACTTCTGGATTGGGAATTAAGGCAAGTACAATAAATAATCTTTGTCTTTGACCTCCTGAAAGTTCGCTTACAGGAGATTTTAATTTATCTATTATTCCAAAATCCTTTAATAAATCCATAAAGCTAAGCGTTTCTTTATAGAGAGAATTGGTTACTTCACAGAGTTCCATAACAGTAATACGCTCTTGATAATTTCCTTCTTGAAACTGGACACCAACCCTTTCAAATAATATTTTGCGTTCTGTTAATGGGTTAAGACCTAGTATTGATATGTCACCTTTATCGGCTATCCTAGTACCAAGAATACATTCAATGGTAGTACTTTTCCCAGCTCCATTGGCACCAAGTAAGCCAAATACCATACCACGATTCACATGAATACTAACATCATGAACTACACTATTTCCATTATAAGACTTATATAGATGTTCAACCTTTATAATCTCTTCCATAATATCCTCCTTTTATTTTATCTTATAAACGTTTGCGAAGCTTTAAATTTAATGCATCTCAACTTTCGCATTTTCCTAATAAAATCTTCATAAAAAGAATAACACCAAACAAAAGGTTGGTGTTATAATGTAGGGTATTAATTTTTATAATATTTACTCTTTATATCATGTAACTGCTCAATCATTGCATATCCATTATTTTCAGCTTCAATTAATGATATAATTAGTTTATCACATACTGTAATTATATCCTCAGATTCTCCTGGGGTATTAAGGACCTTTTTTATATTAACATTGGGATCAAAGGTAAGAGCATGTAACATTCTAAGAATCGCTTCTAAAGAATAATTTGCACACCGTAAAGAACGGATGATTTTTAACCTTTTAATATCATCACTGTTATAGATACGGTAACCATTTTCTTTTCTTTTCACTGTAATTAAACCATTCATCTCCCAATTACGTAATGTATCCATGGATATTTGAAGTTCCTTTGATACTTCTTTTCGCTTCATTCGTACATTATCCATATCTATCGTATCTCCATATAGTATCTTACTAACAATTTCAATTGCTTCTTCTGCATTCATTCGTTCTTGCTTTACTTTTTCTATATAATTATTAGTAATAGCGATTGCCTTATCTATGTCGCCTTCTGCTGCAACCTTCACCATACCCACTATCATTTTTCTTAGTCCTTTTTGTAATACTTCAATTTGAAGTGCTGTACGTGCTAGTTTAAATATGTCAATATGAATATAATAAAACACTCGATATCCATTTTCTTCTCTCATAGCTTTTGGTATTAATCCTAATTGCTCATATAAACGTACTGTATTATGATGAACTCCAATAATTTTTGCAACCTCAGAAGTTCTATATTT
>JAFAEB010000003.1 GCA_023424235.1 Bacillota bacterium | reverse complement strand
CACCAGCTAAGCTGGTGGTCTTGACTCAAAATACTTTTATATAACCTCTCCTACATCAAACTCTTAATAAACAATCGAATAAAATTCTCTATTGCAAAGGCCAAATCATAATTTCCATTACGTTTCGCCCAATCAGAACTATAGCCACGTAATAGAACCATGAGCATACGAGCGGTTTCCTGTGGGTTTAAGGATTTACTAAATTGCTTTTTTTCAACTCCTAGAACTAAGATATTTTGAAGTATTTGAAAGAGATTACGATTTTCATCAAGATAATTGCTGTCCTTTAAGCTTAAAGGAGCAATACTGATACAACGGCAAGTTTCAACTCCATTTCTTACTACAAAGTTTGCATATTCGTTACAAAATGTTATTAGGTTATCAGCTTCATTAGACCCAAACTTTAAAGTCAATGTATTAATAAAATAATTATCAATTGCAGAAAAGAGTACTAGTGCAAGATCACCTTTTTCAGGAAAGTAGTGATAGAAGGTACCAGTTGAAATACCTAGGTTATTACATATACCTCGAACTGTTAAGTTTGAGTAGCCAACTTCTTTAATCAGGTCAGTTATCTGTGCAAATAATTCCTGTTTACGTGTGTTATATTTATTATCTGATGGTTTCATGATGTTTCCCCTTTAGTAGAGTGTAAATTTAGAAATTTAAATTATTATTAATATAATACCATTTATTTCGGTAAAAGCCAAGAGAAGAGGGTGCTTTTAGCACCCTCTTCAAAAATCCATTATAAAAAAAGAATTTCTATATCTTTTAACACTTCTGCTTTAATACATCTTTTATCTTTTTAAATACACCCATCAAGTACATATATTGTATATTGGCATACTTTCATATCAAACTTCATTCATTAATTATCGTACAAACTCAGATGCGCTTGTTCCTGCGATACGTCCGAATGTAACAGTATCAGTTAAGGCATTACCACCTAGACGGTTCGTACCATGAATACCACCAGTTACTTCACCAGCAGCAAATAGACCAGGTATAATGTTACCATTTGTATCAATAACCTCAGCATGTTCATTAATTTGAACACCACCCATTGTATGATGTACAGTTGGTACACGAACAGCAGCGTAGAAAGGACCATTGTTTATACCGTTATTAATACCATCTGTATCTGTAAATAAAGTACGTCCAAAGGAGTCAGTTTGACCTTCTAAATCTCCACCTTTGCAGTAGCGGTTGTAGTCTTCAATGCTAGCGATTAGGTTGTCGGCTGGAACGTTCATTAAGGAAGCAAGTTCTTCTAAGGTATCAGCTTTTAATGCGCGACCTGAACTTACTAAGTCAGCAATACTCTCACCAAAGTTGTTTTTTTCATTTCCTTCAGGATAAGTATCGCTATCCATTACAATATACATTTTAGTCTCTGTTTGCTTAAATAATGCCAATGTCATTTCATCTCTACGACCGCCTTCATTAACAAAGCGATTACCTTCTAGGTTAACAAAGATACGACTTTCTACAGCATGTTCAATATTACCAGATAGACTTCCTGTTTTAGGATCTCCTAAAGGTAGTAATTGAATATTTTCCATTTGAACTAGGTTTGCACCGATTTTTTCTGCCATGATAATACCATCACCAGTAATACCACTTGTGTTGGTACTTGGTATAGATTCATCAAGTGTTGGCCACTTTTTACTTATTTCATTGTACTTCATACGCATTTCAACATTTCTACCAAAACCACCAGTAGCCAAAACAACACCATTATTTGCAGTTACTGTTACAGTATTTCCAGTTTCTCCTGTACATGTAACGCCTTTTACAACATTACCTTCAACAATTAAGTCTTTTGCAGTTGTATTGTATACCATTGTGATTCCTTCGTGGGTATCAATATAATTTTGGTATGTTTTAAAGAATCCAGTTCCTTCTGGTTCCACTGGTTTGTGAGCGCGTGGCCACATACCACCAGTAACAGTAAATACATTATCATAGAATTCCATGCCTAAGCTTTTAAGCCATTCTACACCAGCCCATGCATTATCAACTAAAGTATGTACTAATACAGGATCACCTGCTTTATCACCACCATTAAAGGTTTGGTTATAGTGATTTTCAACGCTATCTTTATTTGCAATTGCAGTTTCACTACCATCATCAACTGCATTAAGAGCACCACCAGAAAGAATTGTATTACCACCCATTTTGCTTGCTTTTTCAATAACAATAACAGTTTTACCAGCTTGATTTGCAGTAACTGCTGCAGCCATACCAGCTCCACCAGCACCGATTACAACAACATCAGCACTTAGTGTTTTATCTTCTACTTTTTCAGTAACTTTTTTAATAGCTAGTAACTCATTTATTTTTTCATCACTAACTCCAGCTTGTTTAAGACAATTTGTTACACCCTCAATAACTGCATTACTTGATAAAGTAGCACCAGATATAACATCAACACCTAAACCTTGAATTTCTAAGATTTCTTCAGGAATAGCCTTGATTGCTGGCTCACCAACACCTGGAGTTTCCTTATGGTCAATCTTAATATCTAAAATTTCTGTTTCAGATAATGTTACTGTAACTGTCATCTCATGCATACCTGTAACTGTAGCAGTATAGGTACCTGGTGTAAATGAATCACCGTTATTAGTTGATGCAGGACTTTCTGTTGGGGTAGTACTAAGGTTTGGGGCAATCGTAGAAGTCCCCTTTGAACATCCAGTTAGAATAGTAAGTAAGAATACAGCTACTAAACCAAAGGATAAAATTGTTTTGCTAGTCTTTTTAAATGAAATACCTATCATTGAAACCCTCCGTAAGTAAAATTAGAACATGTTTTAGAACGCGTTATAAATATATGTGTTAAATTTATAACATAGTATTACTAATAAATCAATACATAAAATGAAAAAAGTTTATATTAATTTTATTTTTTAGATTAAAATAATGGATGTGTATAATATTATGTATAAATTCACTTGATTTTCTAAGAGTTTTTGTAATAGTTAATTTGGTTTTTCCAGTAAATGATAATAATTATTATTTTAAAAAGTTAGTTACAATGTATTTATTGTTATAATATTAACAGTTTTTGCGATGGTTTTATTGAAAAAACAATACAATAGGTAAACAAAATTAGTAAAACAGTAGTCAATTGTAATATATGACAGGATAGATGTTTCAATAAGTAGCATTTTATTCAAATGCAATATAAAACATTGAATAAATGCTATGAATTACACAATAAGCAATTGCTAATAATTGTTATGATAATTTGTATATGATTTTTCATATAAAGAGTGAATATCATGCATACAAACATGTGATTTCTATGTGTATAGAAGCATACAAGTAACAATTGTTCTATTGAGGAAATGTTTACAAAAGGTGTAATATGAAGATAGGCTAGAATGAAATATCGAAAATTATTTAACTCTATTTTATAAATAAGCAGTAAAGTTCTATTACGAAAGAATAAGTATAGGAGACAATATCGATGTTTATAGCAAGGCAGCCAATATTCAATAGGAATTTAAGAATTTATGGTTATGAATTACTCTTTAGACAAAATGCTAATTCAAGATTTTTTTTCAAATGTAACTTCTTCTGAAGCTACTGCTTCCGTTTTGGGAGGTTTATTTGAACAAGGAATTGATAGGGTTGTGGGAACGGCAAAAGCTTTTGTGAATTTTGATTATGATTTTATTATGTCTGATATGATTGAGCTCATAGATCCAACTACTTTGGTAATTGAAGTACTAGAACATGTGGAAATTGATGATGCTTTACTAAGGAGGATTCAAGTACTACGTAGAAAAGGATATCGAATTGCTTTAGATGATTTTGAAGATGATTTTTTTACTTATCCAGTTATTCCTATGGCAGATATAATTAAATATGACATTATGATTACTCCCCTTGATACCTTACATAAAGAAGTTAAAGAAGCCATTGCTATGAAAAAAATATTATTAGCTGAAAAAATAGAGTCGAAAGAGGATTATGAAAAGGCTAAAATTATGGGATTTCATTTATTCCAAGGCTATTTTTTCAGTAAACCGAGGATTGTGTTAAGAGGATCCAATGCTAAAAAATCTTTTAAGGCGGTTTACTCACAAATATTAAATGAACTAAAAAATAAAGATTTTTCCTTTGATAAATTGACTAGTATTATAGAATCAGATGTTAACTTATCCTATCGTTTGTTATGTGTTATTAGTCGTAAAAAAGATGAAAAAGATGGAAACTCCATTAAAAGGGCATTGATAAGAATGGGTATTAAGGAAATTGAACGCTGGATTAGTGTGCTAATGTTACAAGATAGTGCATCGGATAAGCCTGACGAAGTATATAGGCTCTCGCTTATACGTTCAAAATTTGGTGAATATGTAGCTGAGAGAAGTTCATATAAACAACGAAAAGATGAAGTGTCGATTATGTGCTTGTTTAGCATGTTAGACGTGATATTAGATAGTACGATGCAGGAGGCTCTTGATGGTCTAGCATTATCACAAGATATTATTGAAGCGCTTGTATACGGTACGGGTCATTTTAAACCACTCTGTATCTTATTAAAATCATATGAAAGTGGTAATTGGCAAGCCGTAGATAAATATGCTAAGAAAATACAACTAAATTCTGATGAGTTAACCAATGCCTACCTATCTGCAATAGAGTGGACCCAAGGTGTAATGAGTATATTTTAATGAATCGATAATGATTTTATACGCATTAAGATAGCTTCAAACTTTATAATAATTACATAAAATACAGTGATAGCTAAATTAATGTCCTAAGATATGTCTTTGATTGTTATATAGAAAACACATTTATCTTTGAGTGCTATAAAAAAGTATGTAGATATGTGTTATTGTTATAATAAAGCATATTTATATCTTTGATTGTTATATTAAAAACAAGATATATATCTAATTGTTATATTAAAAACATTTTTAAAATATCTTTTTTTGGAAATAAAGTAAAAAACTATTGCAAAATATAAAGACAAGTAGTACAATATACCTAATTTGTTAAGGGCAAACTTATCGAAAGGTAGGGACGCAAAGCCTAGGGTCTAAATCTGTAAAACAGATACGATAGCCGGTTGCACACTTATTAATATTACTCATGAATTATGCAACGATTAGGGTGTCCCAAATGTCCAAATATCAATTTTATGTGGAATTTAATTGATTCTACAATTGATATGTCATTTGGCACTCTTTTTTTATTTATTTAAATACTTGATTCAGGTGTAAACAACACCTATGAAGCACCCTTTGACACTCGAATCATACTTTTAATTATGCTAGTTAATATTTACATAATAGATATGGATATGATAAGCAAATTACAAAAGAGTTTAAAAGATACATATTCGTTAGTTAAGATTTTAACTTGTAAATAACTAAATTTATTAAAAAGCATGAAGTTGAATAATTCAAATTGCTATGGCAAAGAAGGTGAGAATTCCGGTGATTAAAAAAATAAGGGATAGACTTATTGTTCTGACAACAATAGGTATCCTAGTTACAATGATTTCGCCAATATTAATAGTGAAAGCGGAAAATAAGATAGGAAGTATAGAACAGTATGTAAGTATTGACATGCTGTTTACTTTATGTATTGTTCTTCTTGTACTTTTATGTATTGCTTCTACTATAATACTAAATATGAAAAAGCGAATGGATAAGAAAATTAGTAATACTTCCCTAGAATTAAAACATATAACGAATAGTATTCATGTTTGTTTTGTTAATTTTATCATTGAGCAGAATTTTTATATTACGTATGCTAGTAAAGGTTTTTATGATCTGATAGGGTTTAGCTCTACAGAAGTAGCTAATTTAGGTAATAGTGTATTATCTTTTGTATATCCATCTGATATTAGTAAGTTAACTTCTTTAGCGAGTTCATATCAAGAGGAAAATTTTCAAAAAGAAATCAGGATGGTTACCAAAGAAGGTAAAATGGTATGGATTTTATTTAATGGTAATTTTAATAATACAAAAGATGGTAACAGAACGATAGCAGCTGTATTCGTTGATATTACTGAATCGAAACTAATGCAGGAACGTCTACTTTTAGAAGAAGAAAGATATCGAGTAGCGACAGAAATATCCAATGATATTTTATTTGAATATAAAATAAAAGAAGATATTATGATTTTTGCAGATAAATTTAGAGAGCTCTATGGAAATTCAACGATTTCTAATTTTTCTGATCTAAATTTAAGTATGGTTCATTTAATTCATCCTGAAGATATAGGTGTTTTTTCTGAATATATAAGGGCTTTACGAAGTGGCAAGGAAATGGTTGAGTCTGAGTTTCGGTTAATTGATACCAACAATAACTATGTTTGGTGTCACACCAGAGGCAAAACTATTTATGATGATAAGAAAAAGCCAATACGTGTCATTGGTAAATTTGTAAATATCGATTTACATAAGAAAGAACTTCAAACCCTTGAATATAAGGCAAAACGTGATCCATTAACCAATGTCTTTAATAAAAGTGTAACCAAAGAATTAATTGATCAATTTATTGAGCGATATCCTTATGGTAACCATGTCTTTATGATTATCGATATTGATGATTTTAAAGGGATAAATGATAAGTATGGACACCTAAAAGGAGATAAAATCTTAACCTTCATTATAAATCAGGTTAAAATAATCTTTGATCAAGGTGAAATATTAGGTCGCATTGGCGGTGATGAGTTTGTTGTATTTATAGGTAATATCTCAAGTCCTGGTATCGTAACTCAAAAAGCGATTCTATTACAAGAAGCGCTACGTTCAGTCTATGAAGATGAGGAAGGTAGTATCTCAGTTTCTGGTAGTATTGGTGTTTCCATCTATCCTAATGATGGTTCAAGTTATAATGATCTATTATGTTGTGCAGATAAAGCAATGTATTCTGTAAAAGAAGAAGGAAAAGATGGATATAAATTATTTGCTTAAACAATAACATTTTATAGCTCTGTATGAGGGATTAATGATTCAAAAGAATATTAATCTTACAAATACAGAGCTATTTTTTATTTTCGTATATATGTGTCTTAAATTGATATATTAATACCTGTCTTTAATACCTATCTGAATACTTATATCAATAATTTCTTTTATACTTCTATTAGTAAATTCCTTATAGCTATATATCATACAGATTTAACTTATAGTAAGTCGTGAAATTAGCGAAATTCTTTTCTAGATATAATATCACTTTTAGCAAGGATTAACACATACAAAATACTTGTCAATCCACAAAAGAATAATAAAGGAATAATTCCGCCTTTTATTTTAGTAGAATAGGTATAGAGTCTACTAAAAATAAAGGATAATAATGCGGCCATTAAACCTGGTTTTACAATAAAGTCCATGGCATCAAATTTTGGCTTTATGTGTTTTATTACCGTATAACCATCGAAAAAGGTTATAATTAACTGACTTATTAAAAGGCTAATCAAATAACCAGTCATACCACTTTTCGGAATAAGGAATACGATTAGTAAAATTCTTGCAGATAATCCTACAATAGAATTAATAAATGTTAAGTGGGCCAATCCAAGGCCATTTATTATACTACCGAGGGTAGTTGTTAAGTAGATTAAAGGACATAACCAAGACAGAATTACTAACAGTTCACCAGCCAACTTATTATGAAATACGGTTAATCCTAGTTCATTTCCAAAAGCAATAAATAATCCTGTACTTAAAATTCCAATTAATAAAGTATATTTTATCGCTAAAGCAGATGTCTTTCTGATTAAATCATGTTTGTTTGATGACGCAGCTTCTGATATGGTTGGTAATAGCAATACGGATAAAGAGTTTGTAAGTGCTGAAGGAAACATAATAAATGGAAGTGTCATACCGTTTAATACGCCAAATATGGTTAAGGCTTCAACATTAGATAATCCATTTTTTTTAAGTAGAAAAGGTATTAAAATTGCCTCAAGGCTATGTAATAAATTAATTAGCAGACGATTGGTTGTAAGTGGTACAGCCATTTTTAAAAGATTACTTGTTAATACACGCTTTCTAGTCGGAGGGTTAATTCCTACTTTCGCCATTTTAGTTACTTCACGAGGTGGTTTTGTTACAAACATGGATATAATATTGTAGATATTGGATGCAATTTCACCGATTACTAAACCAATTACAGCAAGCTCTGTCGTTACTTTAATATCACCTTTTCCTAATATATCTGCAATAATGTAAACAAATATAACGCGAACGATTTGCTCTAATAGCTGGGTTGTGGCTGGTACCCCAGCTTTTTTTAGACCATAATAATAACCGTTAATACAAGCGGTAATACCACAAAAAGGGAAGGCTATGGCTAATATTCGTAGTGCATTGGCACATTCTATTTCAGTAAGTACTTTTACAGCTACAAGTTCAGCATTCTGATATAATAAGAAGGATAGGATTAGAGCTAAGGCGGTTGATAGGAATAACCCCATTTTAAAAATTCTTGGTATATTTTTATAATTTTTCTTACCATATTCAGCCGCAACTAAGGTTGAAATAGATGTTTGAATACCTGATGCGTATATGGTAAAGCATATACCGTATATTGGAAAAATTAATTGATAGATACCTATTTTATCTGCTTCCATATTATTGGATAAATAGATTCTGTAAAAAAAGCCGATAATACGAGTAAGTAACCCAGCTATGGTAAGTATAGCCGTACCTTTTAATAAATTGTTTTTGCTCATGAACGTAGGACCTCTCTTTTCGAAAAATCATGGATTAAAAAAATAAATAACATTTTTTAGCTTATTTAAATATATTCGAGCTATGCAAAACAATTCCAATTCCAGTTGACAAATTAACGTCATAGTGATAATATGTATCAAGAATACGCACTAATTTACTAGGAAATGAAATAGTAGGATATCTTTTTTACAAAATTTATCTGTTTCCTTGTTAAAAACGTAGATATAATAGAGAGAAAGCAAGAGGTGATTTTAGTGAAACTGTCTACAAAAGGCAGATACGGACTCCGAGCGGTATTAGATTTAGCGATACATGGAGAAGAAGAGGCGGTAGCATTAAGCCAAGTTGCAGAACGTCAAGAAATATCTATTAGTTATCTTGAGCAATTAATAGCTAAATTAAAAAAAGCTGGCATTGTAAATAGTGTTCGTGGAGCGCAAGGTGGTTATTTTCTTGCGAAAAAACCAGAAGAAATATCTGTTGGTGATATTTTACGAGCTCTTGAAGGTGATTTAAATCCAGTAGACTGTCCAGAAATAATAAAAAGCAGTTCTTCTTGCTCTGGAGCTGATATGTGTGTAACAAAATATGTGTGGATGCGTATTAGTGATAGTATAAATAATACAGTAGATACCATGATGCTTTCTGAATTATTAGAACAAAATAATAAAATAAAAAATAAACATGGTGATGATACGGATAATAACCGTAAAAAAAACACATGTGGACAATAGGTATATTATTATAGGAGATGACACTTTATGGAAAAGAAAATATATTTAGATAATGCAGCTACAACAAAGACAAGACCAGAAGTTGTAGAGGCAATGTTACCATATTTTACTGAAAATTTTGGTAATCCTTCTAGCGTTTATGAATTTGCAACACAAAATAAAAAAGCAGTGGATGAAGCAAGAAGTATTATCGCTAGTGCTTTAGGAGCTGAAATATCTGATATATATTTTACAGCAGGAGGAACAGAATCTGATAATTGGGCCTTAAAGGCAGCAGTAGAAGCTTATGCTTCAAAAGGAAACCATATTATTACTTCAAAAATAGAACATCACGCAATTCTTCATACATGTGAATACCTTGAAAAACATGGAGTAGAGGTTAGTTATATTGATGTAGATGAATTTGGTATTATAAAAATGGATGAGCTTAAGAAAGCAATACGTCCTACTACAATCCTGATTTCAGTTATGTTTGCTAATAATGAAATTGGAACCATACAGCCAATTAAAGAAATTGGTCAAATTGCGAAAGAACATAAAATTTTATTCCATACGGATGCAGTTCAAGCATTTGGTCAGGTGCCAATTGATGTGAATGAGATGAATATTGATCTTTTAAGTGCAAGTGGACATAAATTAAATGGGCCAAAAGGTATTGGTATGCTTTATATCCGTAAAGGTCTAAAATTACGCTCCTATATACATGGTGGCGGTCAAGAAAGACATAGAAGAGCAGGAACAGAAAATGTACCTGGTATTGTTGGATTTGGCAAAGCTGTAGATATAGCTGTTAGAACAATGGAAGAAAGAACAACTAGAGAAATTGAACTAAGAGAAATGTTAATAAACCGTGTAATGCATGAAGTACCTTATACAAGGTTAAATGGACATAGAACGAATCGTCTTCCAAACAATGCTAACTTTAGTTTTCAATTTATAGAGGGTGAATCCCTTTTAATTATGTTAGATATGCAAAATATATGTGCATCCAGTGGTTCTGCATGTACCTCTGGCTCCCTAGATCCATCTCATGTTCTTCTTGCGATTGGTCTTCCACATGAAATTGCTCATGGTTCACTACGTTTAACATTAAGTGAAGAAACAACAGAAGATGAGATTAACTATACCGTTGATAAAATCAAGGAGATCGTAGATAAACTTCGTTCCATGTCTCCTTTATATGAAGATTACATTAAGCATAATTGTAATAAATAATGACATAAGAAAATAAAGTTTTGTTTAAGGAGGAATTTTATGTACAGTGAAAAAGTAATGGACCATTTTAGTAACCCTAGAAACGTAGGTGAAATTGAAAACCCAAGTGGAGTAGGGACAGTTGGTAATGCTAAATGTGGAGATATTATGAGAATATATCTTGATATAGATGAAAATGGTATTATTAATGATGTAAAATTTAAAACATTTGGTTGTGGTGCAGCAGTAGCTACTAGTAGTATGGCAACTGAATTAGTGAAAGGTAAGACAGTGCAAGATGCCCTACAAGTTACCAATAAAGCAGTAATGGATGCACTTGATGGTCTTCCAGCAGTTAAAGTTCATTGTTCTTTATTAGCAGAAGAAGCAATTCATGCTGCTTTATGGGACTATGCAACAAAGAATAATATTCAAATCGAAGGTTTAGAAAAACCTAAGGATGATATTAGCGAGGAAGAAGTAGAAGAAATCTACTAGGAGGATTTACATTGGATAGAAAAAAAGTTGTAGTAGGTATGTCTGGAGGAGTTGATTCTTCCGTTGCAGCTTATCTTCTAAAAGAAGCAGGATATGATGTCATAGGTGTGACCATGCAAATATGGCAGGATGAAGAAAATGATTTTTTAGAAGAAAGTGGCGGATGTTGTGGCCTTAGTGCAGTAGATGATGCGAGACGTGTTGCAAATGCACTTGATATTCCTTATTATGTAATGAATTTCAAGAAAGAATTTAAAGACTCTGTTATGGATTATTTTGCAGATGAATATTTAGCAGGAAAAACACCAAATCCATGTATTGCTTGTAACCGCTACGTAAAATGGGAATCTCTTTTAAAACGTTCACTAGACAGCGGTGCAGATTACATTGCTACAG
>JAFAEB010000368.1 GCA_023424235.1 Bacillota bacterium | reverse complement strand
GTAAAGTACGCATCACCATGTAATACGATCCCTTTCTTAACGAGAGAAAGGCTGCCATGGACAAATAGCCCTAACTCCTTAAGTGCCTTATCCTTTTCCATATGCATACAATAAAATACGGTTACATAATAGCGAAATTGCAATACTGCATTTTCATTTAAATTATCTAAATCATATGCTTTTATTACTTCATTAATTCTTAAGATGGTTTCTTCTCCAATCTTCTTATTATCAAGATTAAGGTATAGATAGGATATTCCATTATTAACGAGAGATAATAAATTACTATACATTTTAATCTGAGTAAAGGATTCTGCTTTTTTTCTATCAATCATTTGATACGCTTGTGTTAGTATGGTATCTGTATTTGCAGAAAAACGCTTTGGATCATTAAGGGGTTCTAAGATACGAATTGTCTCATTAGGGTTATTTTGTTGTAAGTTTATGATTGCCTTTATTACCGTTGCATCACTTGATATTCCAACATCCATGCATTTACTACTGATATGATTACATAACTCTTCAATCTGATTGAGTGTCTTTTGCTGCTCCTCTTCTCCTCCTGCAAGCATAAAATGATTCATCCAAAGAACACTTATTTGAAGAAGAAAGGGATAACAAGAGTAAAATTCCTTCACTAGTTGACTACTTTTATCCATGACTTCATGAAAAGGATGTGTCGTAAAGTCCTTAGCTAGACTCTTATATATACTTCTTATCTGTTCCGTGCTAAGTTGTGGTTTATATCCAATAAGTTCATCAATGGTAATATCAAAATAATTCGCTATTAGTGGAAGCAGTGTTATATCGGGAAAGCTTTGTCCAGTCTCCCATTTTGATACGGAAGCTTTTGTAATTCCAAGAAATCCAGCTAACTCTTCTTGAGTAATTTTGCGGCTCTGCCTTAGCTTATAGATAGTTTCTGAAATTGTAATATTTGTCAATTTATCACTTCCTTCCTTATACTTTATTTAAAATATGGTTTACTTTGTATACCATTAGTATACTTAATTCTATTACTAACTGCAATGGATTGTTATTCAACATTGCGATACATAATCAACTCCTAAGATACTTTTATGGGTATATCAAAGATTATTCCTCTGTTTATTACCAAATACTCCTAATTCCTTATAATATACACGAATCATCTTTTTAAAATAAATCACGATTCACATTTGATTTTTTATTTTTTTATCATATAATTAATATAGCTTGTAGAAAAAAATGTGTGTCTAAGTTAAAAGCTAACATAAAATAAAGTGTTCTGGCATGTATATAGATGCAGAACTTGGAGGCTAGTATGAATAAAAAAGATATATTAGAACTAAAGAAACGATATAAGAAAAATGATTGTACCTTTACAAAGCTTGGTGGTTGCTATGTAAATGCAGAAAGAGAGATTATATTAAAATTTGAAGAAACATTTCTAAATTTAGAAGATGATGAGTTCTACAAATATTTAGAAATAGCAAAGAAAACCTTGTCTGGTACCAATGGGAATAACCTATTGGAGCTTGAATTTCCACTAAAAGAAGAGGAAGCTGGGGGTAAACAGCAATTTCTTTTGGGACTGAGGGAAAGTAAATTAAAAAACAGTGAATTATTAGATACCTTCTATCAATTAGTTATTGATAATTATGATTATGCAGGCAATTACCTTATCCTTATTTATCATGACTCCTATGATGTTATGACGAAAACGTCAGATAATAGGAAGTTAGATGAATCGGAAGAAGTTTATGAATACTTATTATGTGCTATCTGCCCTGTTTCCTTATCAAAGCCAGGGCTTGGATATTTAGAAATTGAAAATAGAATTGGTTCTCGTAATCGTGATTGGGTTGTAGAAGCTCCTGACAGTGGATTCCTATTTCCCGCATTTACAGAACGTAGTAGCGATATTCATTCTATTATGTTCTATACAAAGGATGCAAAAGAACCTCATGTAGAATTAATTGAAGAAGGATTAGGCTGCCCATCAAGACCAACAGGAACACAACAAAAAAACACCTTCCACGCTATTATTAGTAACTCAATTGAAGATGAAGAGAAACGTACAAAGGCTATTATGGAAATTCAAGATAGTCTTAGTCAAATCATAGAGGAGTATGAAGAAACAGAAAATGATGATAGCGAACCTGTTGTACTAAAGAATGATTCTATGAAAGAAATCCTAAATGAAACTGGATTACCTGAAGAAATCACAAAAAAAATAGAAACAGCTTATGAAGAAAACTTTAAGGACACGCCACCTGTGGTGGAGTTCTTAATCGATAATAAACTATTAGCAGAGCATGAAAAAAGAAAAAGGGAAATGGAACTTTTTGAACAAGTGCAAATGTTACAAGAACAACTTGAGGTAAGTAAATCAAGTCAACTTGAGGAAGATTATGATATTGTTTTAAAGGTTAAGCCTGAAAAGGTAAATCAAATAAGCAGGGATTACATAAATGGTAAGAAGTGTATTATTATCCCGGTTGAAGAAGATGAACAAACCTATGTAAATGGAATGACCGATATAATATAACTTAGGAGACTTTTAAATGAATCAAGACATCTATCGCTTCCACTATCGTGGACTACTAAAAAAGAATCTATCCAATGAAGCACTAAATATAGCACTACTGGAATGTAAAAAAAAGGCCCAGTTACTTATCAACAGTAACTCGCTAATGACAGCTGCATTATACTACCACAATAATATGCTATTTCTATATTATGAGAGTATTGGTAAAGAATTAAATCCCGTTGATTTCATGGAAGGAATTCATGAATTTTTAGAACTATGGCCACAAAAATCAGAGTTAAGCCATTGGGCCCCTATGTATCATATCTATTATCACGCTATACCAGAAGGGGAGAATGATTGGAGGCGACCAAATAATCCAGAACTTAGAAGAGGACGTATTGCATTACTTAAGAAGGACAAATTATTTAGCTATGTATATCATCATGTAGCTATTGTTGATGAAGGATTATTACCAGGAGATAAATACCAATCCATTGCATTACATGAAGATATCCTTTTCTCCTATTTCGAGGAACCAAAAACTATAACAAATATTAAAGGAGATTTAACAAAAGAATCCGTGACGATTAATGCATGGCTTAATGTAAATCCTGAAGATCATTTTATACCTTTAGAAGGTTCAAATGGTGGAAACTTTCTATTCCTACCATCTTACTTTGCTTTAGGACAAGAGTAAATAATTAAATATTATGGGGCTGTTCATGTGAGCAGCCCCATAACTATCTAGCAATTAAAAGCATTGGAAGAAGATAATTCTCCTTAAATTAATGTTATCATTTACCCAGTTTCTACCATTCCATCTAAAACCAAAAACTTGACGATTGGTAATAAATATCGGGAAGAACCAAAAACCATTTCCGTTTCGTAACCATATAAATGTAAAACGATTCATACATCTTCGTAATAAAGGTTGATTAAATCCACCGAAACGTTCCAACGAATCATCATCGGCACTATTAATGAATTGGCGTTGCTCTCTTGGTAACTCTGGAGTGAAATTTGGTGGAGCAAACCTTGGTACTCCATCATTTCCCATCATTCCTGGGCCTCCTGGTGGTGGCATTCCTGGACCTGGACCGCCTGGTCTTCCTGGACCTCCTGGTG
>JAFAEB010000367.1 GCA_023424235.1 Bacillota bacterium | reverse complement strand
ATATAATACCCCGTTTTTTTTAGCAATTGTGTAACACTCTTGATGCTTTTTAAGTATAACACCCACTTTTACTATTGTCAATTTGTTATATTACACATTTTTTATCCATCATTTTATGCAAAATGTACAATTATCATTATTTTGATACAAACGTTTGCAATATATAAATTTGCATGTTTTATTATTTCATATAAATGGAATTTTTATCATGCTTCCTTACTACTTTCTTAATGAATAAATTTTTTCAACAATTGTCAATGTAAGGATTTACACTATTAAAGTAATAAAATATAAAACTTATTTAAAATTTGTAGAACAAAGAGTCTATAAAGGTAAACTCTCGCGCACCGCAAAGCCACCCACCTATGCATTGCACCTATACGATAGTTCCTATGCTTTACATGTGCAAGCTCACGGAGTGCTTTTAATTCATAGGACGTAATATCCTATAAAAAAAGAGTACAGTTAAATTAATAACTGTACTCTTAGAATAAGCAATAATATTATCTATTATGCATTTATATTTTATTGGAACCGTTTATCTATCTTTGTACACGACCTGATGCATCTCCACCAACTAATGTATCAACATCAGCACGAGATACTAAGTTGAAATCTCCAGGAATTGTGTGTTTTAAAGCAGAAGCAGCTACACCAAATTCTAAAGCTTCTTTAAAGTTCTTGTTATCTAAGAATCCACAGATAACACCAGCAGCGAAGGAATCACCACCACCAACACGGTCAACGATTCTTACATCGTATTTTCTTGAATGGTAGAATTCTTTGCCATCATAGATACAAGCTGACCAACCATTATCAGATGCAGAGTAGCTTTCTCTTAAAGAACTAATTACATATTTGAAACCAAATTTATCAATCATTTGACTGAAGATATCTTTGTAACCTTCAAGTTCTAATTCACCAGTTGTAACATCTGTTCCAGTAGGTTTAAATCCTAATACTTTTTCAGCATCTTCTTCGTTACCAATACATACGTCAACGTATTGCATTAAGTTAGTCATAACCTTTTGAGCTTTTTCAGAAGACCATAATTTTTTACGGAAGTTTAAGTCTACAGATACAGTAAGACCTTTTGCTTTTGCAGCTTTTAATGCTAATTCAGTTAATACAGCAGCTTCATCACTTACTGCTGGTGTAATACCAGTAAAGTGGAACCAATCTGCACCTTCAAATATAGCATCAAAATCAAAATCTTTTTCAGTTGCAGTTGCTATAGAAGAATGAGCACGGTCATAAACTACATTAGAAGCTCTCATAGATGCACCAGTTTCTAAATAATAGATACCAAGTCTTTCTCCACCTTTAGCAACATATTTGCAATTTACATTATGTTTTCTTAATGCTGCAATCGCACATTCACCAATTGGGTTATTTGGTACTTTAGAAACAAAATATGCTTCATGACCATAGTTTGCTAAAGAAACTGCTACGTTTGCTTCTCCTCCACCATAATTTACATCAAAACTGTCTGCTTGAATAAATTTTTCAAATCCGGGAGTGGATAATCTTAACATGATTTCTCCCATTGTAATAACTTTTGCCATGTTTAATCTCCTTTTTCATCATAACATTGTATTTCATATTTAAATAAATAAATAGCTTATAGTGTAACACCTTGTTTAAATATTGCCATATCATGAAAACCTGCTTCTTCAGATTTTACTTTCTTACCAGAAGCAATGTCAATCACATATTGGAATAGTTCATTTGATACAACTTCCATACTACTATCTTCAACGATTTGACCTGCATTAAAGTCAATCCAATTATTTTTCTTTTGAGATAATAAGGTATTACTAGATATTTTAACAGTTGGTACTGGAGATGCAAATGGTGTTCCACGACCAGTAGTAAACAATACGATATGAGCTCCCGCAGCCGCTAAAGCAGTTGCAGCAACTAAATCATTACCTGGAGCACTAAGTAAATTAAGCCCCTTAGCTTTTATTGTTTCACCATAGCTTAATACATCAACAACTGGTGCATTACCAGATTTTTGAGTACAACCTAGGGATTTATCTTCTAATGAAGAGATACCACCCTTTTTGTTACCAGGAGATGGATTTTCATATATGGTCTGATTATGACTTGTAAAATAATTTTTAAAGTCATTGATCATATTTACAGTTTTATGGAACAATTCTTCATCTTTACAACGATTCATAAGTATTGTTTCTGCTCCAAACATTTCAGGAACTTCTGTTAATACAGTAGAACCACCTTTTGTAATTAATATATCAGAAAATGCTCCAACTAATGGATTTGCTGTAATTCCAGATAATCCGTCAGAACCACCACATTTCATACCTACAATTAGTTCAGATGCATCGATTGGTTCTCTTTCAAAACCACTAGCATAATCAATTAATTCTTCTAGTAGCTCTATAGCAGCTTCCATTTCATCTTCTACATCTTGGCATTGAAGGAATTTAACACGGTTTTCGTCATATTCACCAATATATGGCTTTAATTCAGCGATACTACTATTTTCACATCCGAGTCCCATAACTAATACTCCACCTGCATTAGGATGGTTAATTAAGTTCGCTAATATACGTCTTGTATTTTCTTGATCATCTCCCATTTGAGAGCATCCATATGGATGTGGGAAAGCGATAACTTCTTCTACACTTCCTCTTACCAATAAATTCGCTTCTTTTTGAAGAGATTTTGCGATTGCATTAACACAACCAACCGTAGGGATTATCCATATTTGATTACGAATACCAACTTTACCATCTAGTCTACGGAAACCATTAAAATATGCCTTTTCACTATCCGCCGCCATACTAGTATAATTCGGTTGATAAGAATAGTCAAGTATATCACCTAAAGTTGTTCTTAAGTTGTGGGTATGAACCCAAGCCCCTTTTTTAACATCATCTTTCGCAAAACCAATCGGATAGCCATATTTTACGATTAGTTCATCTTTATTAATATCTTCTAATGTAAATTTATGTCCTGCAGGGATATCTTCTACTAATATAACATTTGTACCTTTAACATCAAGTTCTCTTCCCTTAATTAAATCTCTTAATGCAACGGCAACATTATCTTTTTGATTTATTTTAATAAATTCTTGCATAATTTGCTCCTATCTATACATGGAAGCGTTAAATAAATTAACGCTTCCAAAAGGTTTAGCTTATTTTATTTTTTTCATAGCTTCTCTCATACCGATTGTTTCAATATCTTCAATATAAGAAGTAATCAGATCAACAAGACCTTCATATTTTGTTAAGTCTTCACCAAAGAAGCTTGTGTTACTTAAATAGTTTTGTACAAAAACTATAGTTTCTTTATCTGCATTTTCAGCGAAGAAATCAAGTACATTAGCATCATCTATAATTTTATATGTTTCATTACCTCTTTTACCAATTAAGCACATATCTCCTTTTTCGCTACTTCTATAGAAGCTCATAAGCGCTGCTAAAGAGAAGCTTAAATGTGCTGGTAATTTATTATTATCTTTTACAAAACCTTTAAAACTTGGAAGACAACGAGACTTCCATTTTGATACAGAGTTAAGGGAGATAGATAATAATGCATGTTTAATATATGGATTTTCAAAACGTTCAATAACAGAATTAGCAAATGAAACTAATTCTTCTTTTGCTAATGTTAGTGTAGGAATAATTTCATCAAAAATTGTTTTTGTCATGAAATCTCTAACATCTGTATCATTCATAGATTCTAATACATAATCATTACCCGCTAAGAAGGAAGCTAAAACAAATGAAGTATGCGCACCATTAAGGATTCTTACCTTTCTTTCACGGTATGGTTTTTGATTATCAGTAAAGATTACTGGTAATCCAGCTTTATCAAGTGGTAGTTCATTGGAAATATCTTTATCACTTTCAATAACCCATAATGCAAATAATTCACCAGTTACTAATAATGAATCTTCATAACCAAACGCTTCACACATCTCTTTTGCTTCGGATGCAGGATATCCAGTTACAATACGATCTACTAATGTACTGCAGAATATACATGCTTCGTTAATCCAATTAATAAATTCATCTTCTAATTTCCAAAGGCTTGCAAAAGATAATACACATTGTTTTAATGTACTACCATTATTTTCAATTAATTCACAAGGAATCATTACAAGACCTTTATTTGTATCACCATTAAAACATTTAAAACGCTCATATAATAATTTTGTTAATTTACCTGGAAATGTCTTAGGAGGTTGTGCATTAAACTCATCCGTTTCATCAAACACAATACCTGCTTCAGTTGTATTAGAAACTACAAATCTTAAGGTATCTAATTTAGCATACTCTGCATATTTTTCATAATCTTCGATTGCAGCAACTGCATCTGAAACACTAGTGATTACTCGATTCACAACTTTAGTCTCACCATTTTCTTTACCTCTTAAAGATAAAGTATATTGGCAATCTTGTTTACGAAATGCATCTAAATTACCGTATGCAATTGGCTTTACGATTGCAATATTGCCATCAAATACACCTTGTTCATTCGCTTCATCGATCATATGATCAACGAATGCTCTAAGAAAATTTCCTTCACCAAATTGAAGCACTTTAATTGGTCTGTCTACTGCACCACTAATTTTTTTGTTTAAAATCTCCATTGTAGCCTCCTGATAATTGTAATTCAATCATTATTATTAGATATTTGTCATGTTATTATTTAATAGATTCAAGCTTTTTGAAAATGTAAGCTCTTACATGTAGTATACAAAGCATTTTAACTAATGTCAATTACTTTTTGAAATATAATATATAAAATATTTATTCGATATCTTCATTGTTACCAGATTAAAATGAATTCTAAAATAATTTATTTTTAAATAACTTATTTCATAATAGTTATTGCGTGTTTATGACTTATGTAGTATAATAAATACTAGTACATTTTGTAACAATTTTTTAAGTAATGTAAGCACTTACAGTAATAGAGGTGGATGAATGAATATTTATGATGTTTCAAAAAAAGCTGGGGTATCTATTGCCACAGTTTCTAGAGTTATGAATGGCAATAAGAATGTTAGTGATAAAACAAAAGAAAAAGTCTTAAAGGTAATGGATGAAATCGGTTATACCCCTAATGTAGTTGCAAGAGGA
>JAFAEB010000341.1 GCA_023424235.1 Bacillota bacterium | reverse complement strand
GTATACCTTTAACACTGTGTTTATTACAATTGTTGGTACCTTAGGACATTTGTTAGTAGCGAGTTTATGTGCCTTTGCTTTAGCTAAGCATAAGTTTCCAGGTAGAAACTTAATATTTGGAATTATTGTTACTTCCCTTATGTTTGCAAGCCAGGTTACTGCAATACCGAATTATATTATTATGGCTAAAATCAATTGGTTAGATACCTACTTAGCTCTAATCATTCCTGCCATAGCAAAACCATTAGGATTATTCTTAATGAAGCAATTCATGGAGCAAATTCCTGATACCTTACTTGAATCTGCAAGAATTGATGGAGCAAAGGAATTTCAAGTATTCTTAAAGATAGGTATGCCTATGGTAAAGCCTGCTTGGTTAACGCTTATTATATTTTCCTTTCAAGACCTGTGGAATCTACAAGGTTCTAATTACATATACAGTGAGGAGCTTAAGACGCTTCCTTATGCGTTATCACAAATTTCTGCTGGTGGTATTGCAAGAGCAGGTGCGACTTCAGCAGTAGCTGTAATTATGATGATTGTACCAATTACCATATTTATCATTAGCCAAAGCAGTATTATTGAAACCATGGCATCATCTGGTATTAAGGAATAGGAGGATAAACATGAAATATATAAATAAAAAATTTCGAAGTATTGCCTGTTTCTTTTTACTAATATTTATTACATTTTTGGATATAGAGACCGTTTATGCGGATATGCCATATGAAAGTTATAGTTATGATTTTTGGAGTGAGGATGTGCTGCAACCCCATGCTTATCTACACAAAAAAACAATTGATACGAATAATATGGGTGCTACTCTTAATTATCCAGAGGATATGTTTATAAGCAAAGACTATATTTATATTGCTGATACGGGTAATTCAAGAATTGTAGTATTAGATCTTGATGGGAAGCTACATAAGTTAATTGATGGTTTTACCACAAATAGAGGAGTTGAGCATTTTAATAAGCCTCAAGGTGTATTTGTAACCAAGGAAGGTAATCTATACATTGCTGATTCTGGAAACAGTAGAATTGTGGAACTTGATAATGCCTACAATTATGTTAGAAGTATTGAAAGACCTGTTACAGATTTAATTACAGATAATCAAAATTTTACACCTACAAAAGTAGTAGTAGATAAGGCTGGTAGAATTTATAGTATTTGCTATGGAATTAATATGGGATTAGTAGAATTTAACAAGGATGGAGTATTTCAAGGATTTATGGGAGCTACTGAGGTTTCTGTTAGCCCATTTGATTACATATGGAAGAATTATTTTTCCACAAAAGCGCAACAAGATCGTATGGAGACAATTATACCAACGGAATATAGTAACCTATTTTTAGATAATGAAGATTTCATATATTCTACGATTAGCAATCTAAGTAATGAGGATCACATGCAAGGGGCAGATTCTGTAAGAAGGCTAAACCCAACAGGTACAGATATTCTAAGAAGGCTAGGAAATTATCCGATTACAGGTGATTTATACAGTTCTAGTGATACGGCATCTTGGTCAAAGTTCACTGATATCTGTGCAACAGAATATGGTTGCTACTTTGTATTAGATTCATCGGGTGGTAAAGTATTTGCTTATGATTATGATGGTAATAATTTATTTGTTTTTGGAGCGATTGGTAGTCGTGAAGGTAACGTTCAAAAACCAGTATCCATTGGTTTAAATGAAGATGAAAGTAAATTATTTATACTAGATTCTTTACTAAATAGTGTCTTAGTTTTTGAGATTACTGATTATGGTAGGCACTTATTATCTGCCTTGGAAAAGAATAGTTTGGGAGACTCAAAAGGTGCTTATAATGAATGGCAAGAAGTACTTCGTTTAAATGCAAATAGTGAATTTGCCTATATAGGTATAGGAAAGACTTATCTTAAAGAAGGTAACTATGAAGAAGCAATGGATTACTTTAAATTAGGTAATAGTAGAAAATATTATACAAAGGCATTCAAATTTTATCGAAAAGATTTGATGCAAGACTACTTTGGAAAATTTATGGGTATCGTCGGTGTAATTATTTTTATAGTTCTTGTTCTATTCACATACAAAAAGTTTAAAAGATGGGTAGGTGAAATTCGTGCAACACTTAAATAGCCTAAGATATAGTTTACATGTTATTTTTCATCCCTTTGATGGTTACTGGGATTTAAAAAGAGAAAAGAAAGGAAGTATCTTTGCTGCAATCTTTTTTGTTGTATTGACGATTATAACCTACACGATAGGGAAGCAAAACACAGCCTTTTTATTTAATTTTAATCGCTTAGAAGAGCTTAATGTAATCGTAGACATTATTACGGTATTGCTCTTGTATGTATTATGGTGTGTGTCAAGCTGGTGTCTTACTTCTCTTATGGATGGTGAAGGAACACTAAAAGATATAGCGATTGCTACGGCATATGCTCTTCTTCCTTTTATACTAATTAATCTCCCCTTAGTACCGATTAGTTATACAATAACAGCAGATGAGGGAGCTTTTTATACAACCTTTCAAGTTATAAGCTTTATATGGTCAGGAGCTTTACTCGTTTTTTCTACTATGGTAACCCACCAATATACTATGAAAAAGACCATATTAACTATAATTTGTACGGTAGTGGGAATGGGAATTATTTTATTTATAGGATTGTTATTTTTTAGTGTCATTCAACAGATTATTAACTTTCTTATTATACTTTATAAAGAAATAAGATTCCGAATGTAGGGGAGGTAATTATGAAGAGAAAAAATAAATTAGTTCAAATAGTAATTACATCCATTGGAATTCTATTATTGAGTTTTATATTCGCAAGAACCTGCAGTGCATCCGTAAAAGAAGAGGATATCATTGCAAAAATGAAACTTGTTGCTAAGAATACGAGCCTTGAACTTTATGTAAATGAAGATGATACTTCTATTGCAGTGAAAGTCCTAGAAAGTGGTGATATATGGTTTTCTAATCCTATTGACATAGAGTCTGATAGTTTGGCAACACCATATAATAAGCAATTACTTCAATCTCAATTTTCACTGAAGTATCACAATAAAAGTGTTCAAGTAAGTGAGATGGATAATTACAATGATAGTATTAAACATGGTCAATTTATTATTGAGAACATAGCAGATGGAATAAAGATTACATATACGCTTGGTGAAGCTGTATCAAAAATTATACTACCTACGGTAATTAGTGAAGAAAGATACTTTCACTTTTATAATCAAATGGATGAGGCTGGGCAAAAACAAGTAAAACGTAATTATAGTTTTCTTAGCCTAGATACCATGAAGGAAAGTGAAAAAGAAGAGTATTTAACTACTTATCCAGGATTAAAAAATCACAATATTTATATATTAAAGTCTGGTACTAAAGATTATAAGCAAGAAGAACTAATGGGGTATTTTAGTAGTGTGGGATATAGCTTAGAAGATATGAATGCTGATATGCTAGATAATGGTTATGAAGCAAATGAAAACAAACCATATTTTATAGTACCTTTATCTTATCAGTTAGATGGAGATAATTTATTAGTATCTATTGTTCCAAATGATATCGAGTACAATACAGAGGACTATTATTTAGTTGATATTGATCTACTAGAATATTTTGGTGCAGCTGGGGTGAATGAAAGTGGCTATATGTTTGTTCCAGATGGCAGTGGTGCATTAATCTATTTAAATAATGGAAAAATCACCAAGAGCTCTTATACTAGTAGCGTATATGGTCAAGATAAGACTAACAATATGATGATTAACAAGAAATCAGAAATTGCTGAAAACCTTACAATTAAGTTACCTGTATTTGGTATTCAATACGATAAAAAGGCATTATTTGCAATTATTGAGGACGGGGAGGCATTCGCAGATATTAATGCTGAGATAAGTGGTAGAGTGAATTCCTACAATAATGTGTATGCAGGTTTTACCTACCTACAAAATGGTGGAATATCCTTAGGTGATATAGTTGGTTCTAACAGCTTTCAAATGTATGCAGATAAACCTTATTCAGGGGTGTATAGACTACGCTATGCATTTTTAACAAAGGAAGATGCTAACTATTCTGGTATGGCAAATTATTATAGAAATTACCTAATTTCGAGAAATAAATTACTTAAGAATGAAGTAAAATCTGAGTTACCATTTTTCCTTGAATTTATTGGAGCTATTGATAAAACGAAGTCTTTCTTAGGGATTAAATATCAAGCGGTAGAAGCATTAACAACTTATAAACAAGCGGAGACGATTGTTAGGAAACTATTGGACGAAGGATTATCTAATATAAAAATAAGGTATACAGGTTGGTTAAATGGTGGTTTAGGTAGTAAAGCACCTACAAAAGTTAGCCCAGTAAGTAAGCTAAATAAAGGTGGACTAAATATTAAGGAATTCCTTTATGCTATGAATCAGCTCGATATTCCTGTTTATACCGATGTAGACTTTCAATATGTATACAAAGACACTTTATTTGATGGATTTACACAAAATAGTTTATCTCCTAGGTATTTTGATAAATCCATAGTTAAAACAGGTAGATATCTAATACCAAACGGTATTATGTTTTCAAAAAATATAAAGTTAATTAGTCCATTCTTTCTCAACTCAGTTGTAGATAGATTTACCAATAAAGCATCTAAGTATGAGTTAAATGGAATCTCTGTAGCAACGTTAGCTAGGGATGTGTATTCAGATTTTATGACGGACAATGTTACCAATAGACAAAAGGCAGTGGAATACAATCGTAGTGCAATGGAGAAATTGGCTTCACAATATAAGGTAATGGGCGTAAATGGTAATTCCTATTCCTTTGCAAGCGTGTCCGATATGATTGAAGTACCAATGGATTCGAACAGCTTTTATATTGTTGATGAAAGCATACCATTCTATCAGATGGTAATACGAGGTTATATAGAATTTACAGGAAGTCCCCTTAATATGGCGAATGATTTTAAAGAAGAATTATTAAAAAGCGTAGAAACTGGTGCAGGTCTTTATTTTAAATGGATCTATGCCAATAACTCTTCAGTAAAGGAAACCGATTATGATTCTTTATATTCTGTAAATTATGAACATTGGCTTAAGGAAGCTGTTTCTACCTATGAGAAAGTGAATCAGGTATTTCATAAGTTACAAGGACAGACAATTATCAATCACCAGAAGATTGAATCCGAAGTATATAAAGTTACTTACGAGGATGGTACTGAGATAGTTGTAAATTATAATAAAGATTCAATTATCTATGCTGGTAAAACGATAGAGGGTAAGGGTTTTACTATAGTGAAGGAGGGGTGGTAGTATGGGTTTATTTCGAAGACAGAATGGTAAACTAAAACTTACCCTCCGTGGTAAGGATGCAGTGGCAGGTTACTTATTTATACTTCCGTTTTTTGTAGGTTTTTTTGGAGTATTTATAAATATGCTCTTTAAATCAATCTCTTTTAGTTTTAGTAATATGGAAGTTACTAGCTCAGGTTATGTTTTAACGAAAGCAGCAAATAACGGTTTTGAGCATTACATAAGAGCCCTAACAATAGATCCTAATTTTAATTTAAGTTTAGGAAATGCAATCCGAAATATGGCAATTACGGTCCCTTTAATCATCATATTCAGTTTCTTTACTGCTAATTTATTAAATCAAAAATTTAAAGGAAGAGCAATAGCAAGAAGTATTTTCTTCTTTCCTGTTATCTTAACGTCTGGAATTATATTAGGAATTGAACAGTCGGATTTACTTGTATCTACCTTAACAGCTGCAAGTGAAGCAGGAAATGAATCGGTAGAGAGTTTTATCAATATGGCAGATTTTTTACTAAAATATACGAATCTTCCTATAAATATTGTAATGTTTTTATCAAATGCGGTTACAGGAATTTATGATATTGTTATAGCATCTGGAGTTCAAATTCTTGTTTTCTTAGCAGGATTGCAATCCATATCACCAAGCCTATTTGAAGCATCTAATATGGAAGGGGCAACGGGTTGGGAGAATTTTTGGAAGATAACATTTCCTATGATTAGTCCTTTAATCTTAGTTAATTCACTATATACCATTATTGATTCCTTTACAAGCGCAGGGAATGAGATGATGAGTAATATTAAGAATACGATCTTTACACAAGTAAAGTATGGATATGGCTCTGCTATGGCATGGATATACTTCCTTACGATAGCAATTATTCTAGTCATTGTTGGGAATATCATATCGAAAAAAGTATTCTACTATGATTAGGAGGAACTTAATATGGAAAATAGTGTGATTCAAATAAAAAGAAAATCTAGTGTGCAAAGAAAATTCAAGCCCTTAACAGCTGCTAAATTAAGTTCAAGTTTATGGAGCATTATCAGAGCAGTTATCATTTTTGGTATTTGTTTTGTTATTCTCTATCCAGTATTTATTAAGATTAGTGTATCCGTAATGGATGAGAAGGACCTATATGATTCAACCGTCAAATTTATAGCGAAAAACTTTACCTTACGTAATTATAAGTTAGCCATAGAAGGAATGGATTATAAGAATACATTCATAAGAACATTTGGACTTTCCTTTAGCACAGCAGCACTCCAATTAGTATCATGCTTATTAACAGCATATGGATTTGCAAGATTTAAGTTTCCTGGAAAAAATATTTTATTTGCTTGTGTAGTTTTAACCTTAATCGTACCACCACAGATATTAATGTTACCAATGTTTATGGAGTATCGTTTTTTTGATGTATTTGGGGTCATTAATGTTTTAAATTGGAAACCTTTAAACTTAATTGATACACCATGGCCATTTTTACTTTCTGGTGCAACTACAATGGGGTTTAAAAACGG
>JAFAEB010000328.1 GCA_023424235.1 Bacillota bacterium | reverse complement strand
ATATGCTAAAAGGTATTGAAATAAACGTAATAGTGTTTTGACTTTACTAGCACCAACACTCTTTTCGTCATCGCGTATTGCGTTAACTGCCATTAAATCACCTCCAAGTTATTGCCAGTTGTATTTTCATCTAAATACTCTCCATACTGAGCCATATAGGTTTTATAGTATAATCCTTTTGCTCTAAGTAGCTGATTATGAGTACCTCTCTCTTTAATCGTTCCATCCTCTAATATAATTATTTCATCCGCATTCTTAACAGCAGATATACGGTGAGCGATAATTACTTTAGTAGCATCGATTTCATTTAGAGATTTTTGAATTGCGTGTTCTGTTTCCATATCAAGTGCAGAAGTAGAATCGTCTAGTATTAGGATTGGTGCTTTCTTTGATATTGCTCTTGCAATACTAATTCTTTGCTTTTGTCCTCCAGATAAACCTACTCCTCGTTCACCAATTATTGTGTCATATTGTTTATCCATACGCTCAATAAAATCACTAGCAGCAGCAGAAGATGCAGCCTCTATAACACGACTGTTATCTATTATTTTTTTCCCACCAAGTTTAATATTTTCACTTACGGTGTCAGAGAATAAGAAAACATCCTGCATAACAAGTGACATACTACTTCTTAATTGATTTAAGGATAAATCTTTTATAGATACGCCATCTAATTTTACATCCCCTTCATTTACATCATAAAAACGTTGTAAAACATTAATGATGGAAGTCTTTCCAGTACCGGTAGCACCCATAATACCAATGGTTTTACCAGGTTTTAAATGAAAACTAATATTTGAAAGAATTGTCTTATCTCCAATCGAAAAGGTTACATTATTAAACTCAACTTCACCTTTCACTTCATTAAGTAGCACTGGATTTTCTTTTTCAACAACAGTTGGCTTTTCTGCATAGATGGTCTTTAATTTCTTATTGGATGCAAATGCAGAAGCTAGATCATTTCCTAGCCATCCAAGCATTTCCATTGGCCATACAATATTGTTGCAGTATTCAACAAATGCACCTAAGGTACCAAGTGTAATTTCACCTTTCATAACCATACCGCCACCTAATATTATTATGATAATTGGTAACAATCTAGTAATGAACTGAAAATATGGATAGTATCTTACAAATACTTTTGATTGCTTCATATTTAAGTCATAGTATTTTTTATTATGTGAAAGGAATTTAGTAATTTCGAATTTCTCACGAGCAAAAGCTTTAACAGTTCTAACACCAGCTAAATTTTCTTGTGCAACGGTATTTAAAGCTGCATTTTCTTCACTTATTTCTTCATATACATTACCTAGACTTTTTTCCATGAAGATTGCAAGTAAAGCAACTAATGGCATTGCAATTAATGGTATAATCGTGAGTTTTGGACTTAGGTTTACCATGCAGTATAAGATGATAGAAGTATGAATGACAACTTCTATTATTAACATACTCACAAAACCAAGTGCTCCCCATATTTTATCTACATCATCCTTTACTCTTGACATAAGTTCGCCAGTGTTGTTCTTATCAAAGAAAGGAAGGGATAATCCTTGTATATGATTAAATAAATTGCGTCTAATATCACATGCAATTTTTGAGCTTACTAGGTCAAATAATAATTCTTTTAAATATTGAAAAATACATCTGCCAACCCCAATTAATAGAATTCCTAGTAATAATTTTGTTAATAGATTTAAATTTCCCCCTACGATAACATCGTCAATAATACGTTTTGTTATTTGTGGTGATAACATATCTAGAGATACGCTAATTACCATAAAAACAAGTGCAAAAAAGTATACGTACCAATACTTTATAATATAGCTTGATAATTTTTTCATAAAACCTCCGGTCAATGCGTTTAAGTTACAAAAGTAAAATTACTTCGATAATATGCCTTATTTCCTAATTTTGGGCAAAAAATTAGCCATGGTAAGATAATACCACGGCAACAAAAAGCTTACTCTATTAATGATAAAATATAAGTCAAAATAGACCTATCACTTAACAGGGAAACGTATTATCGAGGTAATCTTACATAATGTTATTAAGTTAGTATGTTTATTAGTTACAAATAAATTCATCATGATTTTTACCTCTCTTTCTTTTATAGTCTTTCACCATTATATCACATTACTATTTTTTGTCAATGATTATTTTAATTTTATTGATAAAAAAATATCAATAAAATTATTATGTATAAAACATGTCCTTTTCGTAATTTTTATAAAAGAAACATTAATTTATTATTAAGATTACATTTATTCAATAATTGTTCATAATTTTATGTTATAATAAAAAAGAATGAGCAGTTAAGAATTAGCAGTTAAAGAATGAGCAGCGTAAACTGGCTTTGCATTTAGCAAAACTTATAGGAGAGTCAAAGAGAAAAAACGAATTTGATTTTCAAAAAATTTTCCTACCAAGGAGGGAAAATATGGATTTGCCAATGTTCTATAATGAAGAAGAAGAATGGAAAAAGGTCATGCTTATGTATGACTCGGCACTAAAACAAGTTTATACTAAAATAGAAATATTAAATAATGAATTTAAGCTAAATCATCAATATAATCCGATTGAGCATGTTACATCTAGATTAAAATCTCCACAAAGTATAGCTAAAAAGATGCGACACAATAAGAGAGAGCTTACCGTAGAGAATATCGTAAAGTACATAAATGACGTTGCGGGTATAAGAATTATTTGTTCTTTTACTTCAGATATTTATCGTATTGCTGACCTTATAGCAAAGCAAAGTGATGTCCAAGTACTTAAGGTAAAAGATTATATGATGTGTCCAAAATCAAATGGATATACTAGTTACCATATGATTGTATCGGTACCAATCTTCTTATCTAATACAACGGTAAATACCAAGGTAGAGATACAGATTCGAACAATAGCAATGGACTTTTGGGCTAGTCTAGAGCATAAGATTTACTATAAATTTGAAGGAAATGCTCCTGAAAGGATTCGTAAAGAGTTAAAGGAGTGTGCTGAAATTGTTTCCTTTCTAGACCAAAAGATGTTAACCTTAAATGAAGAAATTAAAATCTATAATCCAGATGATTTTGAAAAACAATATAAAGAAATTCAATCCGATCATTTTCAAAGTATGATTAAAGAATCTTATGGTACTGTTATTGATGAAGAAGAATTGATAGATGAAATTGTAACAGATGATATAATTGAAGAAAGCAAAACTCCTTATGTAACTGATAATAAGAATGAAAGTAAGAGTTCTAAGAAGAAGGATGTGGATAAAAAAACCGAAGGGAAGCACTTTAATTTTTTTGGGCTTAAGGTATAATAAGGCTTTTGTAACTATAATCAATAATGGAATTGATAAAAATATAGAAAAGATAAAGATTATAGAAAAGATATAGAAAAGATATAGAAAAGATAAGAGAAATAATATAAAGTAAGAGCTATTATTGATTCACTCTTCTTCATCGGTTATTGTTAACTTTCGTGAAGGTGGGATTTAATAATAGCTCTTAATTTTGATAGCTATTCCTATTACTGTAGTTTATATAAATTGTTTGAATAATAGATTTCTTAAATAGTAGGATTAAATAACTTACCTAATTTAGTTTAAGCGGCATCTTTAATCATAATTGTTTCATTAGAACTTAAACTTAGATAGTAAACTTGACAGATCTGTGGAGATGTCTCCATCTGAGGAATATTCGAAAGCTACATCATCCCCTTCTTTAACTACCTCTTGATCTTCTGTAACAGCTTTTATACTAAGTGAAACTTTTCCATCGGAAATGTCTAGGATTTTTACAGTAACCTCTTCTCCAAGTTTTAGTACTTCATTGGGAGATTTAATTCTTTTGCCACATATTTGAGAGATGTGAACTAATCCAGAGATGCCTTCCCCCATATTAATAAAAGCGCCATATGGGACAATACGCTCTACAACACCAGTAGTTACAAGTCCAACTTGCAATCTTTTAATACGTTTGGCTTTATCCTCCATAGCTAGTTTACGTTCTACTTCTTTACCAGATAGTATTAGCTTTTGATTTTCTTCATCCACTTGCGTAACTACTACATCAATTTCTTTGTGTAATAAATCATTTAAATTATCCACATAGTTCATTGAAACTAAAGATGCAGGTATAAATCCTCTTATTCCTTCTAAATAAGTGATAACTCCACCGTTAACTACCTCGGCAATTTTTACTTTTTTAATTATTTGTTTATCCATATAATCTTTTAGTATTTTAAAAGATAATAAAGTGTCTGCTTGTTTTTTTGATAGTATAATCATACCCTGATCTTTATCTTCTCTAATTACAATTCCATGTATTTCTTCCCCGATGGTTACATCTGTTTTTATGGAAAAACGAGGATCATGACTTAACTCTTCAATTGGAATAATACCTTCTGCATAATAACCTAAGTCAAGTATTACTTTCGTATCGGTAATACCGATTACTACCCCCTTTAATAAGGTACCTTCATCAATCTTTTGGAAGGAGCGATTTAGTTCCTCTTCGAAATCCTTCATGGATGGAAGGATAGCCTCAGTATTGCTTGTAGCTTCATTTAATGTAGTGTTGTTAATACGTTCTTCTAAATTCTCATTGGTATTCATAGCGAAATCATTATTTGTCATATATAACTCCTATCTGTGAATTAATCATTTTTTTTCCTATAACATTTTATTACTCTTATTATAGCAAAAAGTAAATTATAGGACAAGTATAGGACAAAATGAAAGGTAACATTCTATGTAATAGAAATTAATAAATATTTTATTGTGATAGTAGGAATCATAGTATTGGATATATTTAAACAACAATCCATTTCATATATAGATAGTATACGGAATCAATTAGTCTTTGTAGTTATTCAAGCAATATTTTACTATCTATACAGATTAAGGATGGGACATTTGAATAGATATAATTGATAGAAACTTAAAATTATGTTACAATAAACTTAAGAGAAAATTAAGATAAATTGTATAAAGAGGTGAAAGAGTGAAGGACCAATATAAATTTCAAGAAATGTTATTTAGTATAGTAGAGGTAGCTAAAATTCAAGAAAATAAGCTTACAATAGATGAAATTAAGAAGTTTTTTGGCGATATAAATCTAACGGATAACCAATTTGAGCATATATTTGCATATTTAACAGCAAACCATATTACGGTAGAAGGCTATATAGGACATTCTAACAATGAGTATGCCAAGGTGATAAAAAAGGAAGAAGAGGATAGGGAGGACCTAGAGCGAAAGGAAGAAGACCCAGCCGAAGAAGATACGATTCCTACCACTCATAAAGAAGGCAGGGATGTTCAGATAACAAAGGAAGAGGCGAAAGATTCTATGTACCTTAAAATGTACCTAGAAGATTTATCATCTATTAAAGAATTAACAGATGAGGAAGAGGAAAGATTACAAAAAGAAATCTTAGAAGGCAATGATTTTAGTAAGCAAAGATTAATTGAAAGTAAATTATCTCTAGTAGTAAATATTGCAAAGGATTATAAAAATCAAGGAATGCTAATTGAAGATATTATTGGGGAAGGCAACATGGGACTTATAGAAGGGGTTAATTTCTTATATGAAAAATCCAATGAAATAAGTCTTGATGAGTTCTTAAGAACTTATATTATAAAAGCGATTGAGGATGCAGAAGGCGAATATGCGGATTCTAGTACATTAGAAAAAAGAATTGCTGAGAGAGCGAAATATATTAATGATTCAGCCAATGACTTAAAAGAAGACTTAGGAAGAAATGCTACTCTTTTTGAATTAGCAGAGTATACGAAACTATCAATAGAGGAGATAAAGGACATATTAAACATGTCAGGTGATTCTATAAAAGTGGAAAAACATCAGCATTGAAATAATTCTAAAGTAAAGCTTAAGGTAATATGGCTTTAGCATAGGAGCGCTTTAGTAAGGGGGATGGGATGAGAGAAGAAGTAAATAATAAACTTTTAAATAATAACAAAGAGAAATACTTTAAAATCCTCCAAAAAAAGAGAAATTGGATTTTACTCCTAGTACCACTATCTTTTATTATATTATTATTAGTTCGTAGTAATAGTGATATCTCTGAATATGTATTTGCTAGAGGAATTTATAAAGTATTATCTCAAATATTAAGCAATGTAACAGGTATAGTTCCTTTTTCTATTATGGAGATAATGATTCTTCTCATTCCTATTATTAGTATTATAATGATAGGACAATTTATATATAAGTTAATTAAAAATGTTTATCAGAAGGAGAAAAATACAGGTGCTATCTTACTAACTGCTTTTATTAATCTACTATGTGTAGTAAGTATATTCTTTTTTATGTTTACAATTTTTGCAGGAACTAATTATTATCGTTATCCCTTTGCAAAGATAAGTGGATTAAAGGTAAGGGAATCTTCTGTAGATGAATTATATGAGCTTACTCTTTCTTTAGCAAAAGAAGCTTCTATTATAAGAGAAGAGATACAAGAACTTGGAATGTATGAAGATGAATATGGAGTCCTTATGGCAAAGGAGGATGGTTTTAATGATCTATCTAATAAAGCCAATGAGATTTTTAATGTAGCCTCCAAAAAGTATACTGTTTTTAGTGGAAAGTATGGCAAAGCAAAGCCAGTATTCTTTTCTAAATTTATGTCTAGAATGGAGACAACCGGCATTTTTTGGCCATTCACAATGGAGGCTAATGTTAATGTTCATGCTTCCTATTATTCCATACCAGCAACAATAGCCCATGAAATAGCACATCAAAGAGGGTTTATGCGTGAAGATGAAGCAAACTTCATTGCCTATCTTGTTACGAGTGAATCTGATGATTTATTGTTCCAATATAGTGGTATTATGTTAGCTCTTAATTATGCAAGTAATCAATTGTATCGAAATGATGTAGATTTATATTATGCAGTACTTGACCATTATAATGAGGGTATGCTAGTTGATTTACGAGATGAGTATTATTACTGGAAACAATTTGAGGATACGGTTATTAGTACGGTTTCTAGTACAATGAATGATACTTACCTAAAAGCAAATAATCAAAACGATGGAATTAAAAGCTATGGAAGAATGGTAGATTTATTATTAGCCAAATATCGAAGTGATAACAATATAGAATAAAAAGAAGCTCAACATTATAGCCTTATAGTGTTGAGCTTTTCGTATTATGTTTCAAGCTTTCGGCTATATAAATAAGCTCTTCCCTTTTTTCCGATTCGCCTGATTACTCCTATGTGATGTAGGATATTAACCGCAGTTGTTGCCCCATTTGTAGATAAAGCAGAAAACTTCTTAAAATCCTTTGTGGTAAATTCCTCTGGTAAAGCATTTGGAATTAATTTTTTATATTCTTCATTGCTAGTAATCGTTATATCCTCAATTAATTCAAGTGGGATTCCATCACATCTACTTGAGCCTTTCTTTTTATCTTTGCTCCAGCCATTTAAATAACGGTATTCCTCAACATTAATTAATAAGATTTGAAGTCTTAAATTTTCATGATTTATGTAAGATTTTATCTTATATAACTCGGGGAAGATCATATATGGAGTTCCTTTTTTTGGTGATTTTCTAGGTGCACTTATTTCACCGGTTTCATTATTAATCCATCTAAGCCACTTATAATATGGAATAGGGTAAACAATGGTGACCGGATATTCCTTTAAAAATACATCTAGCTTTGATCTTAATTTATCAAAATTCCTGGTTTGAATTTCAATTATTTGATTATCCATAAAAATATCTGCATAATAATTATGAATTTTTATTTCATGATAAGTGTTATCAGAACATAAATATTGTTTAATTACTGCATGTATGGTTTTTTCACTCAAGGTACCAATGCCATCTTCAATTTTTACATTATGTATCACTTCATTACATGCTTTATGAAATAAAATTTGATCCATGGTGTATACCTTTCTACATAAAAATTAAGAAATTTATATATTTCTTTTCATATAAGCATATATTAGCTACTCCTATTCGTCAATAAGTATAAAAAGAAAATAATATATTGTTACTTTTATTAACTTGGACTATAATACATATAAGAATATAAATCCCATAAGAAAGGTAGGATTATTATGATAAATAAAGTTATAGCAAATGATCTCATAGATTATATAAATAATGCAACCGCACCTTATCAAGTAGTTGAAGAGAGTAAAAAAATGCTCTTAGGTGCTAATTTTACAGAATTAAAGATGAATGAAAAGTGGAAGCTTGAAGTTGGTAAATCTTATTTTGTAATACCATATCCAACTACATTAATAGGCTTTACGGTAGGAGAGAATTGGGACAAATCCCATAACTTCCGTATTGCAGCAGCTCATACCGATCATCCAGGATTTCGTCTAAAGCCAAGATCTGAAATGAGTATGGATGGATATTTAAAATTAAATACTGAAGTATATGGTGGTCCTATTTTAAATACATGGCTTGATAGACCATTATCCTTAGCTGGACGTGTGGCATTAAGAAGTGAAGATCCTTTTCATCCTAAGATGCGCCTAATCGATATTAAGAAACCGCTACTAACTATACCAAATCTTGCAATTCATGTTAATCGTGAAGTAAATAAAGGTGTAGAATTAAATAAACAAACAGATACCATACCTTTAATAGGAATGATTACAAATGGATTAGACAATCTTGACAAAGAGAAAAAAGGTTTCTTCTTAGACTATTTAGCAAATAAATTAGAAGTTGATAAAGAAGATATACTAGATTATGATATGTATATTTATAATGCAGAGGAAGGTGGAATGCTTGGTTTAAATGATGAGTTTATACAAAGCCCAAGATTAGATAATTTAACTTCTTGTTATGCATTATTAAAAGGTATTATGAATAGTAAACGTAAGGAAGGCATTAATATCATTGCTTTATATGATAATGAGGAAATTGGAAGTAGAACAAAACAAGGTGCGGATTCACTTATATTATCGATGATACTAGATAAAATATATATTGGTCTTGGTCATACACCAGATGATGGAATTGAAGCAATATCCGATAGTATCCTCATATCTGTGGATGTTGCTCATGCAGTTCATCCAAATAAACCAGAAAAATATGACCCGATAAATCAAACCTTCTTAAATGAAGGTGTCGTATTCAAGATAGATAGTAACCAAAAATATACTTATGACACAGAAGCAATTGCAATCCTACAACAAGTTTGTGAACTTTCTCACGTAAAATACCAAAAATTTGTGAATCGTTCTGATATGCCTGGTGGTGGAACTTTAGGTCCTATCATATCATCATGGTTACCAATGAAAACGGTAGACTTAGGTATCCCACTTTTAGCAATGCATTCTGCAAGAGAAATGATGGGTACGAAGGATCAAGAGCATCTTGAAAATCTATTAATTGGATTTTTTAGTCTTTAGGTTAAGGTATAATTTTTTTGTCAAAAGAATTATATCAGTTCTTAAAAAGTAACAAAAATAAACTTAACACACTAGAGTATATTGACAAAAGTTACAAAAACTGATATGATCGTACTAGTCGATACGAGAAGGTATTGTACTAGAGGATGTAAGCGCGTTGGGGAACGTGAGAGGGCAAAAACTATTATAAAGTAAGACTAACTGATTGCATGTATTTGAACTTAAGAGTACATATTTGGTTAGTCTTATTTTATAAATGGTAGTGTAAAATTATGGGTTATTATATAACATATTTTGTTAATACAGTTAATAAACTAATAAAAGGTGGAGTGTAAGTATGCATCTTAATATTGCTATATGTGATGATGAACAAATAATTTTAGATGATTTATATGACAGGCTTTCTTTTGCGTTTAAAAGATATGATATCGATTTAAGTATTACATGTTATACAAAAGGAGAAGAATTATTAATGGATTTGGAAAATACCCCCTATGATGCTTTGTTCTTAGATATTGAAATGCCATATGTAGATGGAATAGAGATTGCTGAGTATATGAGGCTTCGTAATCCGTATACAAATGTTATTTTTGTAACAAATAGAGAAGATTTAGTATTTTCATCAATAAAAGTAAGACCATTTCGTTTTATTCGTAAAACTTTTTTGGATGAGGAAATACCTGAAGCAGTGGAAGCATTGCGTTACAAGATACACAAAGACAATCAATTTTACATTATAAGCTTTAATAATAAACGTGAATCTATAAGAATTCCTGATATTTTGTATATAGAAAGCATAAAGCATGATATTTATATTAATACAGAGATAAAAACATATCGTATTAAAAGTAATTTAACGAAAGTTGAAGAAGAGCTAGAAGTCCATGGTTTTATACGGACTCATAGTGGATATTTAGTAAATTATCGTCACATTTATTCAATTGATAAAAATCAAGTTACATTAATGAATAAAGAAACGATACCGGTAAGTAGGTATCGTTATGAAAAAATAAAAGAAAAACTTCTTTGGTACTCAAGGGGAATATAGTATGATTACGGATCTAGTGGATAAGGTAAAAAGAAGAAATAGGTTTATACTTAATACCATGGAATGGATAGCTTTCACTCTTGTTTTTTTATCCTCCATTATTACAGGTTTGTTTATTTTTAAGAGTCTACTTAATAACCTTAAGAATAATGAAGCTATTACCTATGTTTTATTAGCGGAGCTAGGGCTATTAATAATCAATTGTATTTGTTTTTATATATTTTATCAACTGAGTGCTAAAAATAAGAAACAACTACAGTACTCACTAGAAGAATTAAAATTTTTGTCCAAAGAACATAATTTAATGGAGATAAAAAATTCCTATGATGAAGTTGCAAGGTTACGGCATGATCTTAAACATTACATACAATGTATATACACGCTATTACATAATAATAAGGTGGAAGAAGCAAAACACTATATAAATCAATTACTTCTTGATAAAATGAGTACAAGCACTAGTCTAGTCATTACAAATAGTGAAGTGGTGAATGCGATCATTAGCTCTAAGCTGCATCTTTGTAAGAATTATGGTATTGATATAAATTATGAGATAACTGGAAGTGTAGAAAGAATTAAAGAGACTGATATAAGTATTTTACTTGCAAATCTTTTAGACAATGCCATAGAAGGATGTATGAATGTAAAAGTAAAAGCAGATAAAAAGATTAATTTAAAAATATTTAACGAAAAAAACTACCTCGTAATTCTAATTAATAATACCATAAATAAATCAGTGTTAAAAAAGAATCCTTACCTTAAGTCGACTAAGAAAAATAAAGATTTTCATGGAATAGGAACTCTTAGTATTAAGGATATTGTTAGTACATATAATGGAATGTTTAAGGTATTTGAAGAAGAAAATGTATTTCATGTAAATGTATGGTTAAACTTTGGAGAGAGTTAAAGACAAATGTGCCTTGTTGTGAACGAAACGTGCTTACCCTATTGAACAAACAGTATTATTAGGTTATTATTTGATCGATAAATGCTTATCGGATCGACAAAATAATAATATATTTAGGGGAGTATGTTATTATAAAAAAGCCTATAAAAGAGCAGGATTTCGACTTGATTGAAATTGCTCTTTCTATAAGGCTTATTTTATTTATTCCATCCAATCCCCAAGAATATTGTAAGCGAGTGCTCTGGTTCCATCTAAGGTAAAGTCACTGTTCTTTTGTAAGTCTATTACACCATGTCGTAGGGATTGTTCTAAGGTGTAGTCACTTAATTTATAAACGCCATATGAAAATTTAGGTTCTTTCTCATAATGGGTTACAATAGGTGTTATGCTAGCATCCTTTATAATTACCTTACCTTCTTCTTTTGATAAGATAATTTTTGCCATTCCCCCAAGCATACGTGGTGCTTCTTTTTGATATGAAATATAATTACCTAGGGAATAATACACTAACATTTTATGCCCTGATTTTGATGTGATCCATTCAATTGGTTCAACAACATGAGGGTGAGTGCCAATTACTAGGTCAACTTCTAATTCTGCAAAAAGAGTTGTCCAGTAAATCTGATTTTTATCTGGTTCATGTACATATTCAGTACCCCAATGTGGAAATACAATTACAAAGTCAGCTAATTCTTTGGCTTTCTTTATATCTTTTTTTAGCTGTTCTTTATCGGTTAACATATTTACTAAATAAGGCTTGTCCTTAGGAAGGGTATACCCATTTAGCCCATAAGTATAATTAAGCATTGCAATACGGATCCCATTTTTCGTAACTATTGGGATGCTTTCTCTATCCTCTTTTGTTTTATTTATACCAATAGGAACTATGTCAGGATAACTTTCCCAAAATTCAAGAGTACGAAATACGGCCTTTTCGCCACGATCCATAGTATGATTTGTAGCGTGAAGGACTACATCAAATCCTGCCTTTGCTATTGCATCCCCAATTTCTAGAGGCGAATTAAAGACTGGATAGCCGGAGTAGGGAAATAAATCTCCTCCAAGGATTGTTTCTTGATTAATAATGGATATATCACTATTCGTAAATTCATCTTTTAACTGTAAAAATAAATGGTCATAATTATAGCTACCATCTTCTTTTGAACCACTTTGAATGACCTGTTCATGCACTAAATTATCTCCTACAGCTAATAGGGTAACTTGATTTTCAGGTTCTATGGCTGCTTCTCTTAAGTTGGGGTCATTTTGATTTAAATTTGTTAAATCATCTAAGAGTGTTTGATTTCGTGCATTTGTAGGATTTTCTGGTGAAATGGTTACTTGATTTGAAACTACTTGATTTAAAGCTTCTTGATTTGCTTCTACTAAATGATTACTTATTGTCTCGTTAATAATATCTTTCTTCTCCTTCTCACATCCCAATAAGGTAAGAGTAAGAAGTAAAAAAAGAATAAGTATTTTAGGGCGAAATAACCCTATAGGTTTATACATAGTAACCTCCAATTTAATAGTAATATAGTCTGATAGCTAGCCTATTATTTTCTATTTTCTTATTGAATTTGCGAATTTTAGAATTATTTTAGACTATTTATATAGAGTATACCACAATATGGAATAAAAATAATTAAAGATTTTTATTCGATTAGCCGAAATATGTTTTAAGTAAGCGTAAGTAGTAGGAGAAGAGAGTGTGAACGAATGATAGTAAATGGATTAAAAGAGTATGAATCTATAAAATCAAATGATTCGCTGAACAATACAAAGAATAAGCCTATCGATTCTGGTTCAAAAACAGTTAATAATGAAAAAAGCTTATTGTATGTAGGAAGTTCTATAACGAGTGAAAACTTAAATCTACTAACTTATGATGATAAGAGCCAAAAAGTAGAAGATAACACTACATTAGAAGTGGATGTTGATGCGAAAGAGAAGCTTTTACAACAAGCGAATACCATGTCTAGTAGAGATATGGAGGATTTATCAAAAGAAGATAAAGCCATTGAAGAGTACACGGTAGATGAGTTAGAGCTTGCTATAATAAGAGTGAAGGAACAAAGAGCCAGCTACCAGGAACATATAAAAGCCCAAGTTATAAAGCTAGAAGAAAAGGTAGAACAGATAAAAGATATAGGTAAGAATGGTTCGAATGATGCTAAGAAGTATATTATTGAAAAGTTAGAGAAAGCTGGATTACCTATTACAGATGATAACATAAGTCGTATGGCTGATATATTACAGATGTCTAACTTAATTGGTGAGATGTCTGATAAAACCTATCGTTATATGATTCAGAACAATCTAGATGTTAACATACATAATATTTATAAAGCTTCTTTTGGAGGTAGTAATGTAAGTTATCCTCCTGTATCAAAAGAGATTTTAAAAGAGTTAGAAAATAATATTAACAGTGTGATTGAGGATGCACTGATGCCAGTGAATGAGGAGTCCAAAAGGTTAGCAGTGTGGTTATTAGATAATCAACTACCTTTAACGAGTAAAAACTTATGGCAATTAAAAGACTTAACCGACTTAAAAATGAGTTTTGATAAAGAAGAAGTGATGGACACGATACTTAATGGGGTAAAAAAAGGTCAAGCAATGGATCAGGTTTATTTGGGAATGAGTGTAGATGAACGCTCAAAAAACCTGCTAGATATTCTAAGTAATTTGGAACATGCTGATGAATCCATAGAGCATATTGTATCTAGAGGAAATAAGGTTTCAATAAAAAGCCTATATGAGTATGAAAAGAACAAGAAAGCTAAGACGGAATCGAATCTAGATGAACTTAGTAGGAAAGAGATAAATAAAAAAGAACTAGATTCTATTCATATTGAGTCAATCACAAATCGTAGGCAACTAGAAGAAATCAGATTAAAGCTTACGGTGGAATCCGGTGCTAAACTTATAAAAAATGGTATTTCCATTGAAGTAGTAGAATTATCGAAATTAGTGGATGAGTTAAAAGGACTAGAGCAAGAATACTACAGAAACTTATTAAAGGAAAATGGTGTTAGGGATAATAATGATGCTGTAGATAGAATGAAGGATTCCTTACATATAGTAAGTGAGTTAAGAAGTGTACCAAGTTTTATCTTAGGTAAAACATTGTTTAACAAAAGAGAAGAAACTATCAATAGCCTTGCTTTAAGTGGAGAAAAATTAAAGAATGACCTTGTAAAAGCGAATTTATCTTATGAACCTTTAATGACTACTCCTAGAAAGGATATGGGAGATTCCATACAAAAAGCCTTCTCTAATATAGATGCTATATTAGAGGATATGGATTTACCTGTAACGAATGATAATAAAAGAGCTGTTAGAATCCTTGGTTATAATAACATAGAGATTACAAATGAAAACATTAATAATGTAAAAGCATATGATAGTGAAGTTAATTATATGTTAAATCATCTTAAACCTTCTGTTACAGCTGCATTTATTAAAAAAGGGATTAATCCACTGGATATACCAATCCATGAATTAAATCAACAAATTGATTCCATTAGAGATGAAATTGGTATTAGTGAAGATGAAAAATATAGTAAGTTTTTATATAAGCTAGAAAAAAACAATGAAATAACTATGGATGAGAAACAGTCCTTTATTGGAATATATCGTTTATTAAATCATTTAGATAAATCAGATGGAAGTGCCTTAGGATATGTACTTAATACCAAAAAAGAAGTTAATCTTAAAAATTTATTATCTGGTATAAGAACCTTACAAGGTGGGGGTATTACTGCAGATATTGATGATTCCTTTGGCACTCTAAAAGAGATAAATTATAGGGGTAAACGTATCACGGATCAGATTAATGCAGCATTTCATAGCGAAGAAGATAGTTATAAGGTTAGAGATGATTATACTCATTTAAAACATACCATCTCTAATTTAAAAGAAGAAATCACACCAGATATATTAAAAGAATTAAGCCAAAGTGATGATTTATATCAAATGCCTTTCGAGGTATTCTATGATAAGGTATACAATAATGAAGGCATGGATAAGAATGATACTTTATATTACGAAGAAAAGAGAGTAGAATACGCACAATTAATGAAAGATTCTACGAATGAAATCAAGCTGTTAAGTGATTCTAATCTAGCAGTTACCATTCATAATATCTATAATATCAGTGATTTTTTTAGTAGTAAGCATAGTATTTTTCATAGAATGGAAGAAAAGTTTCAAGAAATGAATGATAGGGAACAGGATCGTTTTATGAAGGATATGGATTATATATCTATGGAACTATTAGATTCATTTACCAATAAGGAAGAGCTTTCTAGTTCCCTTGAAATTGCATCAGAGAAATTAATTTCACATCTTAATAAGCTATATGAAAATACTAATCTAACTTCAAAAGAGTTAAAGGAATTACAACGCATTAATAATGGTTTTGTATTTATGAAGGATATGGCAAAACGAGAGTGCTATGAAATTCCACTTGTAGTTGATAATGAGATTACAAATGTAAATCTAACCTTGATACATAATAGTAAAGAACAAGGTAAGGTTAATATAAAACTTAACACACCTCATTTAGGTGATATTAATATGAATTTATTAGTTAAGCAAGGGGATGTAAGAGGTTTAGTGACAGTGGACAATAAAGCTGGATATGAGGATATTAAAAATTCCTTAAAAGAACTTTTAACATCCTTTGAGGGAATTGGTATAACAAGTAGTAATATAGCTGTAGTTATGGAGAAGGGTAAAAAGAGTATGAATTTATATGATTTATCAACTCCAAATGATAAAGGACAGAATATAGTTAGTGAAGGTGAAGGAAATGACGAGGCAAGTCAAGCTACAAAAACTGATACCTTATATGACCTTGCAAAAACAGTATTAATATTTTTAAAGAGAGTAGATAGTAGTAGCATTAAAGGTTAGTCAAAGGACAAAAGGAGAAAATATGAGAATAAATCACAATATATCCGCATTAAAAGCTAGCAACCAATTATCTAGAACAAATCAAGGTTTAGATAAGAGTTTAGAAAAATTATCATCAGGATTTCGTATTAACCGTGCAGCAGATGATGCAGCAGGAATGGCAATCTCTAGAAAAATGAAGACACAAATTGATGCTCTAGAACAAGCTGCAAGAAATGCTTCCGATGGTATCTCAGTTATACAAACAGCAGAAGGTGCCTTAACAGAAGTTGGTTCCATGTTACAGCGTATGAGAGAGCTTTCTGTACAAGCTGCAAATGGAACGAATACAGAGGAAGATAGAGCTGCTATACAAAGTGAAATCGAACAATTAACCGATGAAATTCAAAGAATTTCTGATACAACTGAGTTTAATACGAAAAAACTATTAAATGGGGATATCGATAGAAAATCCTACTCTAACGTATCTAATGTTAATTTAGTTTCTATGTCTGATTCCGTAGCACATGCAAATTACCAGTTAACGGTGAAACAAGATGCAAGACAAGCAGTACTTATAGGTGAGGAAATTACACTAGCGGACAATACTCCAATTAATACGAAAGGAATTATAAATATTAATGGATCCGAAGTAAAAGTAGAAGAAAACGATACTTTAGAAACTATTTATGAAAAAATTCGTAATACATGTTCGACTTTAAACATCGATGTATATAGTACAGCTGATACAACAGATAATTCAGGTGATAATCCAATTACAGCTGGATATGATGTTGAAAAAATAAAATCAGGAAACTCTTTACTATTTATCTCCAAAGGTTATGGTTCAAGTAATCAAATTAAAATAAATACCACTAACCCTACTTTAGATAGCCTACTAGGTCTAAAAAATAATGTAACAGCTACCGGCGTAGATGCAAAGGTTGAATTAGGAGCTGGTTATGAAACAACAGCAACCATTAAAAGTAATGGAAAGCAAATTACTGTTACAGATAGTGGTAACTTTGAGATGATTTTTGAAGTGGAACCAGGGACTGCAAAAACAGTATTTGTAGATGAATCAACTGCTGATGGTACGGATGCAACCATAACACCTGGAACCGATGTTCCTGTAACTGTGACTGTTCTTGATGCAGGTCCGATGCAATTGCAGATTGGTGCAAATAAAGGCCAAACCATGGATGTTAGAATTCAAAAAGTAGATCCTAAAACCCTTGGAATAAAGGATGTTAATATTGGAACTGAAAATGGTGCACAAGAAGCAATAAGCATCTATGATGATGCGATTACAAAAGTTACTTCTATCCGTGCGAAATTAGGTGCATACCAAAATCGTCTAGAGCATACCATTTCGAACTTAGATGTTACCAATGAAAATATGCAAGAAGCACTTTCTCGTATTGAAGACGTAGACATGGCGGAAGAGATGGCAAACTATACTCAAAAGAATGTGTTAGCTCAAGCTGGAACATCAATGTTAGCTCAAGCAAATCAAAGACCTCAAACTATTTTAACCTTATTACAAGGATAATACCTTGAGAATGGATTACTAAATAGATTAGGTTTTTAGGAGGTTTTTATGACTAGTGAAAAGTTAAAAATGTATACTGCTCGCATTACCCAAGCTTCAAAAAGTGAATTAACCGTTATTATGTATGAAATTATAATAGAAGATTTACAAGAAGCAAGGGTGGCAATTAATAGTAATAATAAAGAACTCCTAGTAAAAGAGTTAAAGCATGCTAGTAAGTTTTTAAATGAACTTATGGCTACTCTTGATTATAGCTATCAATTATCTTATGAACTTATGAGTTTGTATATTTACGTTAATAAAATAATTCTTACCTCGATTGTTAAGGAGAAGGACTATCATATAGATACGGCTCTATCCATAATGAATAAACTATTACTAGCATTTAAAGAAGTAGCAAAAGAAGATACTTCTGGTCCAGTAATGATGAACACAGAACAAATCTATGCAGGTCTTACTTATGGAAAGGGTACATTAAATGAAATGTACTTAGATAATCAAGGAAATAGAGGATTTATGGCATAGAAAGTTATGGGGCTGTCGCACTAAAAATTGTGCGGCCCCTTTTAAATTGATGATGTTTATCACATTTTTGGGTATCAAAATAGCGTGTGATTATTATCCAACAGAGACTCGTTTTCACTCGGTTGCCGCTCATAGCGGTACATAAGGCCGTGGCAGATAAGTGATTCTGCCACAACCTAAGTACCGATGGCGGCAAACGGTCTCTTTATGGATTAATAACCACACGCTATTCATTTACAAATCTATGTGATAAACATTCAAGACTTCTAATTCGCCGTCCTACTTTTTAACAACAAAATAAATCCCAAACTTCGAAAAGTGAGGGATTTATGGTAAAATATTAATATGCGATACATGCAATTCAGACGTTATCTGAGTAAAGGTACATCAAATGTACTAGCAGAGAGTGCACTTCTTGCGATGGCGAGAAACATTAATAAACTACATAATAAAATTCAAAATTGCAAGACTGGAATGCATTTGTTCCACGTCAAAAGTACATAAATTTTGAATTATATAAATATTTTTCAAGACCTGTTCTCAGGTCTATTAAGGTATGTATTTTTTTATAAATATAGAATAAATTGGGCCGAAACAGATAGTAGAATGGTTTTATTAGTCCCAAAAGAAGCTGCCGATTCACGATTTTTCAATCGTTGAACCGACAGCCCCTATTTGTATTTTTTATTAAACGCTATATAATATTGTAATTTACATTTTACATTTACTTGTTGATTCTCTCTTAATGAATTTAGCACGAAGTAGTAATTTACTGATAGTAACCCCATGAATAAGACCATCTAAAAGTAAAAATGCACTCTTTCCAAGGTCTATTCTATCCTGTCTAATGGTTGTTAAAGAAGGGGTTAGTTGAGAGGCGATAGGTAAATCGTCAAAGCCTATTACACTTATGTCTTCAGGGACTTTTAGTCCATGTTTTGTGACTTCTGCAATTACGCCTGTTGCAATTAAGTCACTGGCACATATTATGGCAGTAGCGCCATTCTTTAGAAAAGTTGGTACATGGTACTTAGCACAGTCTGGTACGTAATAACCGTATTCAATTAAGTCTTCTCTAACCAAAAGATTATGTTTGCTCATACTATCTACAAATGCTTGATATCTTTGGTTAGAAACCATGGAATTTTTAGATCCATTTAAAAATGCTATCTTACTATGTCCAAGTGATTTCAAATGATCAACAGCCAAATCAATACCTTCGTAATTATCAGTACCTACATATCCAACGTGATTATTTCTTTCAATAAAATTATCAAGGAGTACGGTTGGAACTGTGGTTTTATTTAATTGTTTTACCCAATCATCATGTAGGGTAAAGCCTAATAAAAATGCACCACTATATCCATTTTTAAGCATATAGGTATCAAATTTTTCTGCTGTTTGCATGTTTAGATTGGAAGGAACTACAGTAACGTCCCAATGTCTTCTTGCCGCAGATAACTTAAAACCAACTATGATCTCATAACCAAATTGATCAATATTCTCATAATCCATATTTTCAATTAATATGCAAACTTTTCTAGTACCTTTTGATTTCATCTTTTTCGATGCGTATCCCATTTCAACAGCTGTATCCAGTACAAGTTGTCGCATTTCATCACTGATATCACTGGCACCGTTTAAGCCTTTTGATACAGTACTTACGGCTATTCCAAGTTTACCTGCAATATCTTTTATTGTGGCCATGGATCATCCTCCTTAATGTTAGCTACTCTATATCAAATGAATAATAAATTGTTTATTTATAAACAATATCAGTATAAACCTAAAACATGCCTTTTTCAACAACTTTTATGAATTCCACTATTCCAACAAGTTGTAAGTTTAACAAGTGTTTATTTTTGTTAAATATGTCGGATTATTACATGGGAAAACCGTTTATTTATGCAGAATGTGTTGTGAATTTGAAAAAAGAATTTTCGAAAAAATATAGAATAACACATGAAAACTATAGAAAAACACCTTAAATATCCTATAATGGAGGGAAACAAAATGAGACAAAAATGATAAAACATACAAAATATATAGATTATAAATAAGTAAATTATAAATATTTACTATAAAACTAAATTATATTGTTGACAAAACACTCTGACAATGATATTCTAACAATATAATTTCGAAACTTCTCGAAAATATCAAATTAAATTGTAGAATAGACTAAGAAAACTAGAAAGAGTATAAGTATGACTATGAAAAGTAAACAACAACTTGATAGAGGAATGGGTTTACTAATGCCAATCAGTGCCCTACCTTCATTGTATGGAATAGGTGCCTTAGGAAAAGAAAGCTACCAATTTGTAGATTTCTTAAAGAGAACAGGTTTTAGATATTGGCAAGTATTACCTGTTGGGCCAACTAGTTTTGGAGACAGTCCTTATCAATCTTTTTCATCCTTTGCTGGAAATCCTTACTTTATTGATTTAGAGGAGTTAGTGAAGGAAGGTTTATTAGAACTATCAGAAATTGATGAATATGATTGGTATGAAACCTTAGATGATATTGATTATGAAAAAATATATAAGCAAAGATTTGTAGTCCTAAAAAAAGCTTATGAAAGAAGCACTCATAAAGATTCCAAAGACTTTGCCCACTTTTTGGAACAGAGTAAATACTGGTTGCACGATTATAGCTTATATATGGCTATAAAAACTCATTTTAATAATAGAGAATGGTTATTATGGGATGATGATATTAAGTTTAGAAAAAAAGAAGCGATTAAAAAATATGAATCTGATCTTAATGATGAGATTTGCTTTTGGAAGTTTGTTCAGTTTAAATTCTATGAACAATGGAATAAGATACGTACTTATGCAAATTCCTTAGGTATTGAGATTATAGGTGATATCCCTTTATATGTAGCCTTAGATAGTTCAGACGTTTGGGTTCATGGTGACTTATTTGAATTAGATGAAAGAAAAAAACCAATTCATATAGCTGGAGTTCCACCGGATGGATTTTCAGAAGATGGTCAACGCTGGGGTAATCCTTTGTATCGTTGGGATGTAATGGAGAAGGAGAATTTTAACTGGTGGAGAGAGAGGATGCGAGCAAGTGCCTCTATCTATGATGTTATAAGGATTGATCATTTTATTGGAATTGTTAATTATTATTCCATTCCAGAGAGTAGCA
>JAFAEB010000309.1 GCA_023424235.1 Bacillota bacterium | reverse complement strand
ATGTTACCAGAGCCTAATAAAAGGATGCCTTGATCTCTAAGATTTCTTAATTCTCTTCCAATTTGATAATGAACATTACTTACTGCTGTAGCATCAATACTAATCTGAAATACAGGTATCTCACAGTTTGGATACATGTGTACTAATACTGACCAAGTACCATGGTCAATACCCCATGAATTATCATATTCTGTCACTTCTGTAATCATTTCTTTCGATAGCTTGGCAATTTTTGTAGCACCAGGGCAATGATACAAGATTTCATATAATTCTTTTGGAAATCCATACATATCATGTATGGTTCTAGGTGCTTCATCATTCATAATTTTTGTTCCTTTTGTAAACCAGTGAGCGGATAAGGATAAGATAGCTTTTGGTGTTGGTATACGTTTCGCAATTTCCTTCCAACTTCTAGTAAATTCGTTGTCTTCTATTGCATTCATGGGTGTTCCATGTCCAATAAAGACTACAGGCATTCTAGTCATACTTTTACCTCCCTTTAACTTTTATAGTTATTTAAATATTATATATAGTTCGCAAAATTAAATCCTAACAAAAAAGTAAAGTAGAACTAATTTTAATAGGATTTATTTGTCATAGAGCTAGTTTTTGAATGTTTGAAACTTAATATACGATATTAAAATATTTACTAAAGAGCTTTCAATTCTAATCTAAATAGTTGTAGGCTAGAGAGTTATGATTTTAAAAATTTATTATACCACATTTAAATCATAAATAGCGATTTATGAATCGATAAAAACTATCAAAAAGTTTTAAAGTGAAAGTTATTCCTCATTCGCCTCTCTTGCCTACTATAAGGAATGTATATTTTTAATACAAGCTTCATAAGATGTACAAATACATAAAGGATGTGCTCTATATGCACAAAAGTAACTCAATAAAAAAAATCATGTTTTATAATGATAATGATCCCAATCAATTTGCTAAATTCATAATAAAAGTACTTGGTGAAGAGATTGGTAAAAAGGTCCATGGGTCAACTCAAAATACTAAGATAGAGAATGTTAGGATTGAGAGTACTAGAACAGAGGATACTAGGATTGAAAGTACTAAAACAGAGAATGTTAGAACTGAAAATAATAAGATAGAGAACTCAATCTAGAGTAGTACAAAAAGGAGGAGAGGAAGTTATTATAAAGGCAGTTGCGTATTGTAGGGTATCCACAAAAAAGGAAGAACAACTCGACAGCCTTTCCAGTCAACAATCCTTTTTCTATGGGTATGCACAGCGAAATGGATACGAGTTATTGAATATTTATGCAGACGAAGGTAAATCTGGAACGAAAATGAAAAATCGAACAGAATTACTTCGATTACTAAAAGATGCGAAAGAAGAAAAGTTTCAAGTAGTATTAATTAAAGATGTATCAAGACTTGCAAGAAATACAGTTGATTTTCTAACCAGTATACGAAAGTTAAAATCTTTTGGTATACAAGTGATTTTTGTTAATTATGATCAGACCACATCACAAAGCTCAGAATTTATGTTAACGATGTTAAGTGCTATAGCTCAAGAGGAAAGTGCAAATACATCTAAGCGTGTAAAGTTTGGTAAAAAACAAAATGCGATAAAGGGAAGGGTACCAAATCTAGTCTATGGATATGATAAAATACCAGATGATTATTTTAGCCTTAGTATCAATGAAAATGAGGCTAAGGTAATAAAGCGGATATTTACTATGTATATTAAGGAGGGTTATGGGACAAACCGAATTGCAAAAGAGCTCAATGAAGATAATATTTTAACCAAACGTAAGTGTAAATGGACACAAAATAGTGTGAAGCGAATCTTAGCAAATCCCATTTATACAGGTAGCATTGTCAATGGAAAAGAAGAAGTTAAGGATTATCTAACTGGTGAGAGGCAAGCAAAAGAAAAAGAGGAATGGATTATTACAAAACGGCAAGAGCTTCGTATTATTGATGATGAGAGCTTTAAAAAAGCAAATCATTTACTTAAAAGCAGAGAACATAGTTTTTTAAAGAAGAATGAAAGAGAAGTAGATAGCTATATATTTAGTAAACTAATCTATTGTTCACATTGTAATACTACTTTTCGAAGACTTGTAAGAATCTATAAGAATACCTATGTTAGATGGGTTTGTAATAAGAGAAATAGTAGTGGAGTAAGCGCATGTGAAAATGGAGCTGCGATTGAGGAAGAGGAGTTACTCATCGATATTCTTGACTACTTTATAAAATCGATAAAAGAACTAAAGCAAGGTGAATATTTATTCATAAATGAGATTATTAAACAACAAAAGAAATTATGTGAGCAAGATGAATTAGAAGTAGAGTACAATCAAAAACTTCAAAAGAATCTTAGAAAAAAAGAGAAGTATATTGAACTATTTCAGAATGATATTATTACATTAGATGAACTAAAGGAAGAGATGACTCAGCTACAAGAGGAGATAAGAACTATAGAAGAGATATTAGCTAATTATAAGAATAGAGATAGTGATGTGAATAATGATCGAGGCAGTATAATGAATTTTAGTGATTATATGAATCATACCTATCTAAATAATCGTATATTAAAAAGAATTATTGATAGAATTACGGTTGATAAGAATAAGGTTGTTAAAGTGTACATAAAAAACATAGATGGGGAATGAGAGTGTTGATGGAACAAATTAAGAATACATAATTTTAAGTTTGGTTTCATTAAAGTGAAATTAATTAGTATATAAATTGGCCCACCAGTAAAAAGATAAATATCTTTTATATTGGTGGGTAGTTGTCTGTATACTACAGAAAGACAGTTATTAATGGCTTACTCTACTTTACCGCCTTCAATGATAACAGATGCTTTATCAATATGATCGCCATAGGTTGGTAATAAGGTTGCATCATATGCTTTGCTAATAAAGCTTTCATCGCCAAGCTTTGATAAGGTATCATTAACCCAGTTAAGTAGCTCGGTATTACCTTTTTGAACAGCAGGTGCAATATAGTCTAAGTCTCCTAGAGTTTCAATTCCAGTCGTAAATCCTTCATTTTCAATTGCCCATGCAAATAATAAGGTATTATCATGTGCAAGAGCATCCCCTCTTCCATCTTTAAGTGCATTAAAGGCTTCTGTATTTTGATCAAATTTTAGAAGCGTAATTTCTGGATGATTTTTCGTAAAATAGGTTTCTGCAGTCGTTCCTTTATTAACAATTAGGGTTTTTCCACTTAACTGTGACACATCAGTTATAAGTGCATCATCCTTTGATACCACCCCAAGAGATACTTTCATGTATGGGTTTGCAAAATCTACTTTTTCTTTTCTCTCCTCGGTAACTGTAAAGTTAGCAAGAATTAAATCCACCTTACCACTTTCAAGATACTCAACTCTACTTGCAGCTTCTACTAAAACAAATTCTACCCCATCTTCTTTCCCTAATAATTCTTTGGCAAGACCTTTAGCAATATAAACATCAAAACCTTGATTTTCTCCATTTTCATCGATATAACCAAAAGGAGGCTTATCACTAAATACACCAATTTTAATTTTACCTCTGTTGTTAATTGTTTCGATTGAGGAGCGATTGGCTTCTTTGTTGTTGCATCCGCTAAGAACCCCGATCATTAGTATTGTTAATAAAATAATGGATAGTAGTCTAAACTTTTTGTTCATAGAACTCCCTTCTGCGTCGTTGCGCTCTTTATAATTTATTTTAAGCCTAATTTAGGAATTAGCTTTCGTATTTAAACATATTTATAAAACGTTGTGCACGTTCTGTTTTAGGGTTATGAAAGAATTCTTTTGAATTTCCTTCCTCTACTATCTGACCTTCATCCATAAAGATAATGCGATCAGCCACTGCTTTTGCAAACTCCATCTCATGAGTGACTATGGCCATAGTGGTACCACTTTTCGCAAGTTCTAGCATAACATCAAGTACTTCACGTACATTTTCAGGATCAAGAGCAGCTGTAACTTCGTCAAATAACATTACCTCAGGATTCATACATAGAGCTCTTACAATTGCTACCCTTTGTTTTTGACCACCAGATAATTGTCTTGGATAGGAGTATAATTTATCCGATAACCCAACTCGGTTAAGCAGTGCTTCTGCTTGAATACGAACTTCCTCTTTTTTTCTTTTTTGAGCTTTTATCGGTCCAAGTAAAATATTATCAAGAACATTCATATGTGGAAATAACTCATAACTTTGAAATACCATTCCTATTTGCTGTCTGATTTGAGGTAATAATTTCTTATCACTAATAGTAGAAACACCTTTCAGACAAATCATACCGGACTTAATCTCCTCAAGTCCATTCATACATCGAAGGAGGGTACTTTTACCACATCCAGAAGGACCCAGTATTACAAGAACCTCCCCCTTATGAATGGTTAACGATAAGTTATTAATGACATAGTTGGAGGTGTCATATGATTTATATAAATTTTTTATTTCTAATATGGTCTCTTTTTCTTTCATGAAGGTCTCCTAAACTTCCCATCTTCTCTCTAATTTTTTTGATAATATTGAGATTGGGTAACATACGATAAAATACAATATAAAAATAAATGAATAAATATAAAAGGGTGCTGTAGGATTTTTAATCATGGAAAACTCAATGATTTGCTGACCTACTTTTAGTACTTCAACCACACCAATTAAAACAACTAAGGAGGTAGTTTTAATCATTCTAGTTGATAAGTTAATAAGTCCTGGAAGCATGCGCCTTAATGCTTGAGGTATCATGATGTAGAGATAAATATTCCACTCACTAAGACCTAGCGCTAATCCACTTTCCTTTTGGTGATTAGGGAGGGAGATAATTGCACCACGTACGATGTCACCGACTTCAGCAATACCCCACATCGTAAAAACAAGTATGGATACAATTATCCCATCTAAATGTATACGAAACACTTTGGTGAGGCCAAAGTAGAAGATAAATAGCCAAACTAATAGAGGAACGATTCGAATGCTCTCTAAATATAATTTTCCAAGAAATCGAATCCATTTACGTTTGGATGTCATAATGATTCCAAACATAAGTCCCAATATACTTGAAAATAATAGTGATATAAAGGCAATCTTAAGAGATATTCCAAGGCCCCCAAAAATACGGGCAAGATTTTTCCCTTGAAACAATACACTAAACCCCATATCCAGCATAACGAATTCTCCTTTCTATAAAGTTTAGTATCAGTGTTAGTGGCAGCAATATAATAAAATAAGAGATAACTAACATGAATAAAGATTCTGTTGTCTTGTAGTAGAGCCCAATTAAGTCTTTGGCTACAAACATTAAATCAGCTAATGCTACTGCACTAAAAAGAGAAGTTTCTTTTATTAAGAAGATAATATTAGCTCCTAATTGAGGTAGTGAAATAGTAAGTGCTTGAGGTAGTAAAATATAACGTATAATCTGAAGCTTACTTAATCCAATACTAAGTCCTACTTCTGTTTGACTATGTGATATTGCTTCAAAGCCTCCACGAAAGGCCTCTGCCATATAACTACCACCAAGGAAACTAAGCCCAATGATAGCGCAAGCCTTTGAACTTAATAAAATGCCCATCTTTGGTAGCCCATAATATAAAAAGAATAGTTGAATTAGTAAAGGTGTGTTTCTAGAAATCTCTATGTAAGCTATTACAAACTTTGATAGTAGTGGAATTTTTAAATAGCGAATCATGTTACACGTAAACCCAATGATAAGGGATAACAAAATTCCATAAAAGGAAAGAACTAAAGTTAATTTCGCTGCCTCTACATAATGTGGGGCGTAGTTAAGAATGAATTGAATATCCATGGTTTATTTCGTCCTTTTTAATTCATATTAAACATATATGAATAGTATGTTAGAATAATATAACATTTATTTCCGATACTGTCAATAGGGGAGAGTGAAAAGAGAAAATAATTTTATGGGAATAACCATTCCAACATTAGCTACCCTTACATAAAGATGTTACCGAACGCTTAGGACAGATCAATCCATCCCTAGCCAACAAAGCGAGGATAGTATTAGACCTCAACAAATCAGAAAGACATATCCGTGGTGGTTTGGCTACGAAAGAAAAATATCTTCATAAGACGAAGTATTAATCGTTATATTTAATTTAGGAGTAAAAAATAGAACCGATTACCCATGTTATTATCATTATAATAACAATATGAGTAATCGGTTCTATTCCTTTACTATAAAAACCTGAAATAAGTACCAATTTTTCCTTAGAGAATTTGGCACTTATTACTTTGTTCTATACAATATAGGTCATTTTTCTATTTATTTTTACTTAGGAATTTATTGACACACTGCATCCACTTACTTATAATAGAGAATAGTGGTTTTTTTGTTAAACGTTTAAATTTTATCAACAAGGTTATGAAATTATACATATTTTACGAAAGTTGTAACTATTATTTAAACGTTTCATAATAAAAATAATCAATACGAAATGTAATAAAGTAAATTAATTAAAATCAAGTTCAAGCATTGGGTTCAATATTGAGCTTAGATTTTATGTGCAATTGTGGTAAAAGTTGTTATATTGCGACAAAATTAGATACAATTTTTCATTTTTGTAGTGAAATTTCACTAATAATATGATAAAATATATAATGTATCAGATTATTTTATTAATAAACCATTACATTTAAAAAAGATAGAAAGAGGGAAAAAACATGGGATTCGCAACGTTTAAAGGTGGTATTCATACCTATGACGGCAAGGAATTAACGAAAAACAAACCTACAGTTGAATTACTTCCTAAAGGTGAGTTGGTATTTTCTATGTCTCAGCATATTGGTGCTCCTGCTAAAGCAATTGTCGCTAAAGGTGACTATGTTCTTATGGGACAAATAATAGGAGAAGCAACTGGTAATGTATCTTCTAATATTATTAGTTCGGTTTCTGGTACAGTTAAAGCTGTAGAACCAAGACTAACGGTATCTGGTAAAAAGGTGATGTCAGTAATCATTGAAAATGACCATGAATACAAAGGAATTGATGGTTTAGGAGAAAAAAGAGATTACAAAAAATTATCAAAACAAGAAATCAGAAACATTATAAAAGAAGCAGGTATTGTAGGGTTGGGTGGTGCTGCTTTTCCTACTCATGTAAAACTTACCCCTCCTGATGATGAGAAAATTGAATACGTAATTGTAAATGCAGCTGAATGTGAACCATATTTAACTTCTGACTATCGTATGATGTTAGAAGAGCCTACAAATTTAATTGAAGGCCTAAAAATTGAACTTAGTTTATTCCCTAATGCAAAAGGTGTTATTGCAGTAGAAGATAATAAACCAGAAGCAATTGAAAAATTAAAAGAGTTAACGAAAAATGAAAGTAATATTGAAGTTAAAGTCTGTAAGACAAAATACCCTCAAGGTGGAGAACGTACTTTAATTTATGCAGTAACAGGAAGAAAAATATGGTCAAGAAAATTCCCATATGAAGTTGGCTGTATTGTTAGTAATGTTGATACTGTAATTTCTATATATAAAGCAGTAGCGGAGTCAACACCTCTTATGAGACGTATTGTTACTGTAACTGGTGATGCGATTCATAATCCAAGTAATTTTAGTGTAAAAATTGGGACTGACTTACGTGAAATCGTGGATGCAGCAGGTGGATTTAAAACAGAACCAGAAAAGATTATTGCTGGTGGACCACTTATGGGTCAAGCTATTTTTACCTTAGAGGTAAATGTAGCAAAGAATACATCTGGTATCCTAGCTTTTACGAAGGATGATGTTGCTAAGAGTGTAACAACTTCTTGTATCCGTTGTGGAAGATGTGCCGAAGCCTGTCCAAGTCGTGTTATACCTCAGAAGATGTTTATTGCATCTGAGAATAACGACAGAGAAGCATTTGAAAGCCTTCATGGTATGGAATGCTGTGAATGTGGTTGCTGTGCCTATGTCTGTCCAGCAAGAATTAACTTAGTGCAATCCTTTAAGCAGATGAAAAAAAGCGTTATTGACAATAGAAATAAATAGAAAGAGGTGCCAATTTTGAGCGGATTATATAACGTATCTACTTCCCCACATATTAGAAGTGTGACATCAACAACAACAATTATGCAAGACGTGGCATTAGCATTAGTGCCAGCAAGTATATTTGGAGTTTATAATTTTGGAATTAGAGCTTTATTAGTTATTTTGGTTTGTATCGGAACCTGTGTATTAACAGAATATGCTTATGAGAAATATATGAAAAAGCCTATTACGATAGGTGATTATAGCGCAGTTGTAACTGGTATAATATTAGCTCTTAACTTAACAGCTAATATACCATTATGGATTGCAGCTTTAGGTAGTGTATTTGCAATATTAGTAGTAAAAATGATTTTTGGTGGTATTGGACAAAACTTTATGAATCCAGCATTGGCTGCACGTTGCTTTTTATTAATCAGCTTTGCAGGTAAAATGAGTGATTTTACAATTAAAGCTGTGAACGGAAGTACCATGCAATACTTATATAGAGGTGCAGCTTCAGTAGATGGTATTACAAGTGCTACACCGCTACAAGCTCTTAAAGCTGGTGAAACCGTAAACTTAATGAGTATGTTTATGGGAAATATCGGTGGAACAATAGGTGAAACAAGTGCAATCGCATTACTTATTGGTGCTATTTATTTATTAGCAAAAAAAATAATTACATGGAGAATTCCTGTAATGTATTTAGCAACATTTGCATTCTGTATGCTTTTATTTGGCGGTAATGGATTGGATGTTAATTTCATTTTAGGTGAATTACTTGGTGGTGGGTTAATTTTTGGTGCATTCTTTATGGCTACCGATTATACTACAAGTCCAATCACCTTTAAGGGACAACTTTTATTTGGTGCAGTTCTTGGTATACTTACTAGTATCTTCCGTATTTTTGGTGCTTCAGCAGAAGGTGTATCTTATGCGATTATCTTTGGTAATATGTTAGTGCCACTAATTGAAAATATTACACTTCCAACTGCATTTGGTAAGGGAGGTAAAGTAAATGGGTAAATATAGTAAGTTAATAAAGGATACTTTTGTATTATTCGCGATTACATTAGTAGCAGGTATTGCATTAGGCGTTGTATATGAATCAACCGTAGATATTATTGCAGCTCGTAATGAGCAAGCAAAGATGGATGCCTATAAAAAAGTATATAGTGAAGCAGCAACATTTGAATCAAATGAAGTTATAACAGCAAAAGCAAATGAAGCAAAGGATACTATCCTAGCTGAAAATGGTTTAAAAAATATTAATGTTGATGAAGCTTTAGTTGCAGTTGATACAAATGGAACTAAATTAGGCTATGTATTATCAGTAACTACAGGTGAAGGTTACAATGGTAACATCACAATATCTATGGGTTATTCCCTTGATGGAACTTTAAAAGATATTAAGATACTAACAATTAGTGAAACAGCTGGTTTAGGTCTTAAAGCTAGGGATGCTGAATTTACTAATAAATTTACAAATAAACAAGTTGAATCATTTACTGTTACAAAAGCAGGTGCTACAAATGATAGTGAAATTGACGCAATTAGTGGTGCTACAATCACATCAAATGCAGTAGTTGATGCAATTAATGCTGGTATCTTATTTGTTACACAATCAGCAGAAGCAGAATAATGGGGGTGCTAGAAAGAATGAAAAAAACAGAAAAAAAAGCTGGTATTAAATTAGCAGCGCCTTTTATAAATGGATTGATTAAAGAAAATCCTACTTTTGTACTGATGCTTGGTATGTGTCCTACGTTAGCAGTTACTTCTTCTGTTATGAATGCTTTAGGTATGGGATTATCTACTACAGCTGTTTTGGTTATGTCTAATCTATTAATCTCTGCATTAAGAAAAATTATACCAGATACAGTACGTGTTCCTGCGTTTATAGTTGTAGTTGCATCTTTCGTTACAATCATACAATTTTTAATGCAAGGCTTTACTCCAGATTTATACGGATCATTAGGTATTTATATACCACTTATCGTTGTTAACTGTATTATTCTTGGTAGAGCAGAAGCATTCGCTTCAAAGAATAATATGGCACTATCTGTTATGGATGGTTTCGGTATGGGTCTTGGATTTACATTAGGTTTATCATGTATCGGTATATTCAGAGAATTAATTGGTGCTGGTACTATATTAAATATTAAAGTTACTCCGGAGTCTTTTGAACCGATTTCTATATTTGTATTAGCTCCAGGTGCGTTTTTTGTATTAGCTTGTTTAACTGCTGTACAAAATAAATTAAAGTTAAAATCGGCTACAAATACAAACAAACCAAGTGCTGGCTGCGGTGGTTGTACTGGATGTGACAGTGCCTCTACATGTGACAGTAATACGAATAAATAGGAGGAATGATTTAGATGAAAGAATTAATATTAATTTTTATTAGTGCTGCGCTTGTTAGTAATGTTGTACTAAGTCAGTTCCTTGGATTATGTCCTTTTATTGGTGTTTCAAAGAAAATCAAAACATCAGTAGGAATGGGAGTTGCTGTTGTTTTCGTTATAACAATAGCATCTGCATGTGTTAGTTTAATTTATAATTATATTTTAATCCCTGCAGATTTAACTTATTTACAAACAATTGTTTTTATCTTAGTAATTGCTGCATTAGTTCAGTTTGTTGAGATGGTAATTAAAAAATATAGCCCTGCACTATACGACGCACTAGGTGTATATTTGCCTCTAATCACTACGAATTGTGCTGTACTTGGTGTTGCTCTTATTAATGCTCAAAAGAGTTATGGATTTGTAACAAGTATAGTAAATGGTTTAGGAACAGGAGTTGGATTCCTTATTGCTATAGTAATTATGGCGGGTATCCGTGAACGTATGGAATATAACGATATACCAGAATCTTTTAAAGGTATGCCTATTGTATTAGTGACAGCTGGTCTGATGGCAATTGCATTTATGGGATTCTCTGGATTGTTATAAAGGGAGGACAAAAATTATGAATTTTACCCATCTTTATGATACAGTACTTTTAGCCAATGCCTCTACTTTTCAGGGAGTTGGAAAGGCTGCAATTTTAATAGGTGTTGTTGGTATCATTGTAGGTATATTTTTAAGTATAGCTGGTAAGCTTTTCTTTGTACCTGTTGATGAAAAAGAACAGATTGTACGAGATTTATTACCAGGTAACAATTGTGGTGCTTGTGGTTATCCTGGATGTGATAATTTAGCTGGTGCAATTGCAAAAGGTATAGCAAAACCAAATGCCTGTCCCGTGGCAAATAGCGAAGCGCATAAGCAAATCGCTGACGTAATGGGAACAGATGCTGAGACGACTGAAAAACAAGTAGCGTTTGTAAAATGTGCTGGTACTTGTGATAAAACAAAAGTTAAATTTAACTATGTAGGAAACATGGATTGTAAGCAAGCTGCGATGACACCAGGTAATGGTCCAAAGCTTTGCGGTTATGGATGTATGGGTTATGGCTCATGTGTAAAAGCGTGTCAATTTGATGCTCTTCATATTGTAGATGGTATTGCTTATGTGGATAAAGAAAAATGTACTTCTTGTGGACTTTGCATTCCAGAATGTCCAAACAAGTTAATAGAGTTTGTTCCATATAATACAGGTACATTTGTACGTTGTAACTCCAATGATAAGGGTAAAGATGTAAAAGCGGCTTGTAGTGTTGGTTGTATTGGCTGTATGATGTGTGTTAAAGTATGTGAGTTTGATGCGATTAAGGTTGAGAATAATTTAGCTCGTATCGACTATGCAAAGTGTACCAACTGTGGAAAATGTGCAGAGAAATGTCCTACAAAGATAATTTTATCTGAACTTTATAAAAAATCAGTTGATAATGATGCAAAAGCAGTGTAATATAAAGAAAGCCCTCTGCGAAGAGCAGAGGGTATATTAAATTTAAAATGTAAATGAAGATATTTATGGGAATGCTATGGTGTATGAAAAATATTGCCTTCATGTTCTTCGTATTTCTTTAATTGGTTTTGTTGAGGAGGATGTATACCAATGAAAAAAACAAAAGCTATCAAGATGGCCTTTTATGGTATGTTGATTGCTTTAGCCTTTATATTTAGTTATATTGAAGTGTTAATTCCTTTTAACTTTGGTATTCCAGGTATTAAGCTTGGACTAGCAAACATTGTAGTTCTTACAGCATTATATACCTTTGGTGCAAAGGATGCATTTATAATATCATGTATCCGCATTCTTCTAGTAGGATTGACGTTTGGAAATCTATTTAGTATGTTATATAGTATTGCCGGTGGATTACTTAGTTGGGCAATTATGTGCTTACTAAAACGAATAAAAGGCTTTAGTATCATAGGAGTAAGCATAGCGGGAGGTATATCTCACAACGTTGGGCAAATTGTAGTAGCCGCGATTGTGCTAAAAACCATAGCACTAGCATATTATTTACCATTCTTATTAATAGCTGGTATTATCACTGGATTATTAATTGGAATTTTAGGACATATCATTATAAAAGCACAACTTAAAAATGCAAGTAAATTTTAATTATTAGTTCTTATCATTGGTATGGTAAGAACTTTTTTTGGCTCATTCTATCCAATATTATGTTTTGTAAATTTTATTTACTTGTATAAGTATATAAATATCTACTATAGGGGGAGCTTAGGTCTGAACTTTTTTATAGACTACTACATTGTGTGCTCTTATACGGAATCATACGAAAACTACGAAAAACATTTGAAGAGTTTAGATAAATATTTAGTATATAATTATTAAAAACTAAAAAATTAGTCATATTTTTTAGTTTCATAAGGAACATTTACTATTAAAATTAAATGAAAAAGAAAAAAGTTATAAAAAAAATAAATTTATGCTTGATTTATTGTAATATATGCAATATAATGAAATTACGAAATCGTTATAGTAGTTTCGAGATAAATGACGGTGGTGAAGAATGGCTACAATAAAAGAACTTTCAATGAAGTGTGGAGTTTCAGTATCAACTGTAAGTAAAGCATTGAATGGCTACAAAGATATAAGTGAATCAACAAGAGAGTTGATTATAAAAGCGGCAACTGAAATTGGTTATTTTCCAGATGCCAATGCAAGAGCTTTAAAGATGAAAAAGACCTATAATATAGGAGTGTTATTTTCTACCTTTCAAAATTATGGTCTTCGTAATGAGTATTTTGCACATATATTAGCATCATTTAAAGATAAAGCAGCAAAGAGAGGTTATGATATTACATTTATTGAACATAATATTGGTAATCGTAAGATGACATTTTTAGAACATTGTAGATATCGCAATTTCGACGGAGTTTTTATTGCTTGTGCAGAGTTTGGCGATGCGGAAGTAATTGAGATGGTGAATAGTGATTTACCTGTGGTGACAATCGATCATTCTTTTAATGATGCAATCTCAGTATTATCGGATAATATAGAAGGAATGAAGCAACTAACTCAGTATATAATTGATCAAGGACATAGGCGAATTGCTTATATTCATGGTACAAAGTCTTCTGTTACCCATAATCGTATCGTTAGTTTTAATAATACTTTGCGTGAGAATAATATTACGATTCCAGATGAATATTTTGTTGAAGGAATCTATCGTGATGCAGAGAATACAGAACGATTAGCCCTAAAGCTATTAGAATTACCGGTTCCACCAACTTGCATTATTGCACCGGATGACTATGCAGCCTTAGGAGTTATGAATGTAGCGCGAAGGTTATCTTTAAAGATTCCAGAGGATTTATCAATAGCTGGTTATGATGGTATATCGGTATCACAAGCATTAGAACCAAAGCTTACAACCATAAAACAAGACACAGACAAAATTGGAGCTGAAGCTGCTAAGCAGCTTATCAATCTAATCGAGAGCCCAATGGTTACTTCATTAGATAATATATACTTAAAGGTTCAGCTAGTTAAGGGTGGTTCTGTAAGAAATATAAAAGGAAATTAATTTAGAACAAGGGAAAGTTTTAGATTTATGACCGCAGTTTGGGAAGGCTGCTTAAATTAGTCAAGGGAAAGGCTGATTTTCTTGTAAATATATTTTGAGGGAGATGTGTTTACAGGTATAATATTTCTTATGAAATCCAAGTTACATTAGGTGTTAATAGTTTGAACTAATTATACTATAAAACCTATGATAACAATTAAGGAGGAGTTAGTTAATAAATTCAGATAATGTATTACGACAAAATCAATTCTAGCGATTGTAAGCTATAGTTCGATTTCTCTTTATAATTATTGTTCTCCTTTCATTACTTTATTAAAAGCCCACGACCTATCGTGGGTTTTTAATGTGTTAGGATAAAATTGAAGTAAATTTGACTAATATTATTATTAACAATCAATAATAAACAATAAAAATGAAACAATATTAATAAAAGGGACTTGTTTTTATTATGTATTAATGTTAGAATAGTGGAACGGAAAAAATATATTGACGTATTCATAAGATTATGTTATATTAGACTAGCGATGGAAGAGGTCTTTTTTTTATGCCTAAAAACCTGTGTTCCAGTTAAAATGAACGAAAAAATCATTAAAAATTGGTACACTCAATTTTAAATTTAAGCGGAGGTGGAAGTTGTGCGCGTAAAGATCACATTGGCATGTACAGAATGTAAACAACGTAACTATAACATGACAAAGGAAAAGAAAACACATCCAGACAGAATGGAAACAAAAAAATATTGTAAATTCTGTAAATCACACACATCACACAAAGAAACAAAATAATTATGTCTAATCTTCTATACAAGCAGAAAGTAAAATAATCGTTTATAAAATGATAAAATACTGCGTTGTTAAGAAAGGAAGGGAAAACATGGGAGAAACTGCTAATACCATAGAAAAAGCTCCAAAGAAAAGTTGGTTTAAAGGTCTTAAGGCTGAATTTAAGAAAATAGTTTGGCCAGACAAGGAATCACTTGCGAAGCAGTCAGTGGCAGTAATTATAATTACCTTTATTATTGGTGTAATTGTTTCTATATTAGATTCAGGTATTAAATTTGGTATAGATTTATTAATCAAGTAGGATAAGGGTGAAAATATGTCAAAGACGAATTGGTACGTTGTTCATACCTATTCAGGATATGAGAATAAGGTAAAAGCCAACATTGAGAAAACAATTGAAAACAGAAAACTTCAAGATCAAATCTTAGAGGTTTCCGTTCCACTTCAAGATGTTATTGAAGTAAAAAACGGAGTTAAGAAAAAAGTCCAGAAGAAATTGTTTCCTGGATATGTTTTACTTAACATGGAAATGAACGATGATACCTGGTACGTAGTTCGTAATACGAGAGGCGTAACCGGCTTCGTCGGTCCTGGATCGAAACCAGTACCATTAACGGAAGCAGAAATGCGAAGTATGGGAATTAAAAAGGACGATCTTGTTATTGACTTTGAAATTGGTGATACGGTAGAAGTTATCTCTGGTGTGTGGGAGAATACAACTGGAATCATTAAACAAATTAATACTCATAAACAAATCGTCACAATTAGTGTAGATATGTTTGGCCGTGAAACTCCTGTCGAGATAAGTTTCACAGATGTCAAAAAAGTTTAATTAGTAACATCTAGGATACAAGGAAAAATTCCGTTGCATAACAGTAAATCTAGATGGTGGGAGGGTAATGAGTGCAAAACACTCATAATGAGTACAAACACTTATGAGATTAAAACTCAAGGTGCTACGCTCATCAGAATGCAATGCATTCATAGGTAGGAGATAATCTTACAACTCCCGATATTACCACAATTTTTCAGGAGGTATGCTATAATGGCAAAGAAAGTTACAGGTTATATTAAATTACAAATCCCTGCTGCAAAGGCTACACCAGCACCACCAGTTGGACCAGCTCTAGGTCAACATGGTGTTAACATTGTACAATTCACAAAAGAATTCAATGCAAGAACAGCAGATCAAGAAGGAATGATCATTCCTGTAGTTATTACAGTATATGGTGATAGAAGCTTTAGTTTCATTACTAAAACTCCACCAGCTGCAGTATTATTAAAGAAAGCATGTAACCTAAAATCAGGTTCTGCTGCACCTAATAAAACAAAAGTTGCTACAATCACAAAAGCAGAAGTAAGAAAAATTGCTGAGCTTAAAATGCCAGACCTAAATGCAGCTAACATCGATACTGCTATGAGTATGATCGCTGGTACTGCAAGAAGTATGGGAATTACTGTAGTTGATTAATATTTAAAACGTGGGAGGGTAATGGCAACGTAGTTGCCATAGAAAATTGCAAGCAATTTTCCGGTGCTCTAAAGACACTCATGATTGGATTCATAAACTATGAATAGGGTTTTTAGTAACTAGGATTTATTGCAGTGATTTTCACATCGTAAGAAGCGGTCTTATGAACTCCCGATAATACCACTAGGAGGTTAATAGAATGAAAAGAGGAAAGAAATACGTTGAAGCTGCAAAGCTTATCGACAGAGCTACTTTATATGATGCAGCTGAAGCTATTAGTTTAGTTAAAAAAGCAGCTGTTGCTAAATTTGATGAAACAGTAGAAGCTCATATCAAACTTGGTGTTGATGGACGTCATGCTGATCAACAAGTTCGTGGTGCGGTTGTATTACCACACGGAACTGGTAAAACTGTAAAGGTACTTGTTTTTGCTAAAGGCGATAAATTAAATGAAGCATTAGCAGCTGGTGCTGATCATGTTGGTGGTGAGGAATTAGTTCCTAGAATCCAAAATGACGGTTGGTTAGATTTTGATGTAATTGTTGCAACTCCTGACATGATGGGTGTTGTTGGTCGTTTAGGACGTGTACTTGGACCAAAAGGTTTAATGCCAAACCCTAAAGCTGGTACTGTTACTATGGATGTAGCAAAAGCAGTAAAAGAAATCAAAGCTGGTAAGATCGAATATAGATTAGATAAAACAAACATTATTCACGTGCCTTTGGGTAAAGTTTCCTTTACTGAAGAACAATTAGCGGACAACTTCCATACGCTAATCGGTGCAGTTGTAAAAGCAAAACCATCTGCTGCAAAAGGTCAATATTTAAGAAGTGTTACATTAGCATCTACTATGGGTCCTGGTGTAAAACTAAATACAGCTAAATTAAGCTAATTTTTTGCAAAGAAAAATTTTGTTTTTATGGTTGACACGATCATAGATTAATGTTATACTACGAAAAGCAATAAAGCCGAAGACAGTAGGTGTAATTTCTTAGTTGAATCAATACTTGATAATCTAAGACTTACGTAATGTGAAAACGCCTACCGAGGGAATAAGAATCATACGATGACTTATAACAGCCCTTACTGTCTTGTTCAGTAAGGGTTTTTTTAATATAATCAGTACAATTGTACAAGATATCTTATTACAAGAAACTTGCGGCCGGACTAAATTGCAAATCTATAAGGAGGTGTACTAAAAATGGCAAAGGTAGAAATCAAACAACCTATTGTTGATGAAATCAAAGGATATATGAATGACGCAAAAGCGATCGTAGCTGTAGACTACCGTGGACTTACTGTTGAAGAAGATACAAAACTTCGTAAACAATTAAGAGAAGCAGGTGTAGTATATAAAGTTTACAAAAACACATTGTTAAAACGTGCATTCGAAGGAACTGCTTATGAAGCGTTAGCAAAACATTTAGAAGGACCTACAGCTGTAGCATTTGGTTTAGAAGATGCAACTGCTCCTGCAAGAATTATTAATGACGCAATGAAAACTTCTCCTAAGTTAGAGTTTAAAGCAGGTGTTGTAGAAGGAACATACTATGATGAAAAAGCAATCCAAGTTATTGCAACTATTCCATCAAGAGAAGTTCTTATTTCCAAATTACTTGGAAGTTTACAATCTCCTATTACAAACTTCGCTCGTGTTCTTAAGCAAATCGCTGAGAAAAAAGAAGAAGTAGCATAAGTTATAAATTATAATAAAAGAACGAATATAAACAATATTAAACGGAGGTATTTAATAATGACAACTTTAGAATTTATCGAAGCTATTAAGAGCTTAACAGTATTAGAATTAAATGATTTAGTAAAAGCATGTGAAGAAGAATTTGGTGTATCCGCAGCAGCTGGTGTTGTTGTAGCTGGTCCTGCAGCTGCAGCTGAAGTTGAAGAAAAAACTGAATTTGATGTAGAATTAACTGACGTTGGTGCTAACAAAGTTAAAGTTATCAAAGTAGTTCGTGAAGTAACTGGTTTAGGCTTAAAAGAAGCGAAAGACGTAGTTGATGGAGCTCCTAAAGTTCTTAAAGAAGCTGCTTCTAAAGAAGAAGCTGATGATATCAAAGCTAAACTTGAAGCAGAAGGCGCTAAAGTTACTCTTAAATAATCAAACTAAAATAGCATGAGGGTGTCCCAGATTATAATGGTTAGGTACATTTATACTTAGAGATAAGTTAATTATGTAAGAAACAATTATTAAAGGGGGCACCCTCTTTTTGTTGATTAATAGGGGTTACTACTTGGTAAATTCGTATTAATAAGTGCTTGGAAGCGTTGGAAAATAATAAGTTTCACAGAAATAAGAAAAAGTCAACAAAAATATGTTGACATATTGTAAGCATTATGATAGTATGAAAGATGCACTATTGTGCTATGAAATACCTATTTAATTATTATAGCACATATAATTAAAAATGAAAAGTATTTTCACAAATTTATTCAAAAATATTTCTTAATATATGTCAATTGTGTTAAATAATGTTATATATGGGAATATTTATGGATATTCAATAAAATTCAAGGGGTGAAAACGTCAATGGATAAAAACAGGATACGTCCAATCAAAGTTGGTAACGGCGTAAGAATGAGCTACTCAAGGCAAAAAGAAGTATTAGATATGCCAAATCTTATTGAAGTTCAGAAAAACTCATATCAATGGTTTTTAGATGAAGGACTTAAGGAAGTATTTGCAGATATATCTCCTATCGAAGATTACAGTGGTCATCTTAGTCTAGAATTTGTAGATTTTGTACTTTGTGAAGATGATGTAAAATATTCGATTGAAGAATGCAAAGAAAGAGATGCTACTTTTGCTGCTCCACTTAAAGTTAAAGTAAGAGTTCATAACAAAGAAAACGATGAGATCAATGAGCTTGATATTTTTATGGGCGACTTACCATTAATGACAGAGACTGGAACTTTCGTTATTAACGGAGCTGAAAGGGTTATCGTTAGCCAGTTAGTACGTTCCCCGGGTATCTATTATGCAATTGGACATGATAAGATTGGTAAGAGATTATATTCTTCTACAGTAATACCGAACCGTGGAGCATGGTTAGAATACGAAACAGATTCAAATGATGTATTCTATGTACGTGTTGACAGAAATAGAAAAGTACCAATTACGGTATTAATACGTGCACTAGGTATTGGAAGTAATGTAGAGATACAAGAATTATTTGGTGAAGAACCAAAAATATTAGCAAGTATAACAAAGGATCCATCTGATAATTATCAGGATGGTTTACTTGAGTTGTACAAAAAACTACGTCCAGGCGAACCACTTTCTGTAGAAAGTGCAGAGTCCTTGATAAATAGTATGTTCTTTGATCCTAGAAGATATGACTTAGCTAAAGTTGGTCGTTTTAAATTTAATAAAAAATTAGCTTTAGAAAATCGTGTTCTTGGATTTACATTAGTAGAAGATGTAGTAAATAAAGCAACGGGCGAAATTATTGCAGAAGCTGGTAATGTTATAACAAAGGAAATAGCGATAGAGATCCAAAATGCAGCAGTTCCTTCTATTCTTGTACAAGCGGAGGAACGTAATGTAAAAGTGTTATCAAACCTAATGGTTGATATATCTTATTACCTAGATGGCATTGATAAGGAAGAACTAGGTGTAACTGAGGATGTATATTATCCTGTACTTAAGAAAATTTTGGATGCCTATGAAAATATAGAAGATATTAAGCTAGCAATTAAGAAAAATATTAGTGATTTAATTCCAAAGCATATTACAAAAGAAGATATTTTAGCGTCTATTAATTACAATATTCACTTAGAATATGGTATCGGTGAAGCTGATGATATCGATCACTTAGGTAATAGACGTATAAGAGCTGTTGGTGAATTACTTCAAAACCAATATAGAATTGGTTTATCTAGAATGGAGAGAGTTGTTCGTGAAAGAATGACAACTCAAGATCTAGAAGGGGTTAGTCCACAGTCCCTTATTAATATTAAACCGGTAACTGCAGCTGTGAAAGAGTTCTTTGGTAGTTCTCAGTTATCACAGTTTATGGATCAACATAACCCGCTTGGTGAATTAACTCATAAGAGACGTTTATCAGCCCTTGGTCCTGGTGGTCTATCTCGTGATAGAGCAGGCTTTGAGGTTCGTGACGTTCACTATTCCCATTATGGTAGAATGTGTCCTATCGAAACTCCTGAAGGCCCAAACATCGGTCTTATTAACTCCTTAGCATCCTATGCTAGAATTAATGAGTACGGATTTATTGAAGCACCTTACAGAAAAGTTGATAAAACAGATCCTAAAAATCCTAAAGTTATTGATGATGTAGTTTATTTAACTGCAGATGAAGAAGATAGATATGTTATTGCACAAGCAAATGAGCCAATCGATGATAATGGATACTTTATTAATACTAACGTATCTGGTCGTTTTAGAGAAGAAACTTCAGAATTTGAAAAGCATAAGATAGACCTTATGGACGTTTCACCTAAGATGGTATTCTCTGTTGCAACTGCTATGATTCCGTTCCTTGAAAATGACGATGCGAACCGTGCCCTAATGGGATCGAACATGCAACGTCAGGCAGTACCTTTATTAATTACAGAATCTCCTGTAGTAGGTACTGGTATTGAATCAAAAGCTGCTGTTGACTCTGGTGTATGTGTTGTAAGTAAAAAAGCTGGTGTTGTTGAAAAATCAACCTCCAAAGAAATCGTTATTAAAAATGATGACGGTACAAAGAATTCTTATAAGTTATTAAAATTTGCAAGAAGTAACCAAGGTACATGTATCAATCAAAGACCAATTGTTAAAAAAGGCGATAGAGTATTAGAAGGCGGCGTTATTGCCGATGGTCCTTCAACTTCTGGCGGAGAATTAGCACTTGGTAAAAACCCTCTTATCGGATTTATGACATGGGAAGGTTATAACTATGAAGATGCGGTACTTTTAAGTGAACGTTTAGTTCAAGAAGATGTTTATACATCTGTTCATATAGAAGAATACGAAGCAGAAGCAAGAGATACTAAACTTGGACCAGAAGAAATAACAAGAGATGTTCCGGGTGTTGGTGATGATGCCCTTAAGGATCTTGACGAAAGAGGTATTATCCGAATTGGTGCTGAAGTTCGTGCAGGTGATATCTTAGTTGGTAAAGTTACTCCAAAGGGAGAAACAGAGCTTACAGCAGAAGAAAGATTACTTCGTGCTATTTTTGGTGAAAAAGCGAGAGAAGTTCGTGATACTTCCCTTCGTGTACCACATGGTGAATACGGTATTATCGTTGATGCAAAAGTATTTACTAGAGAGAATGGTGATGAATTATCTCCTGGTGTAAATCAAACAGTTCGTGTTTACATTGCTCAAAAGAGAAAGATTCAAGTTGGGGATAAGATGGCTGGTCGTCATGGTAACAAGGGTGTTGTTTCTCGTGTACTTCCTGCAGAAGATATGCCTTTCCTACCAAATGGTAGACCTCTTGATATCGTATTAAACCCACTAGGCGTTCCTTCTCGTATGAATATCGGTCAAGTACTTGAAATTCACTTAAGTCTTGCTTCGAAAGCACTTGGATTTAAAGTAGCTACTCCAGTATTTGATGGTGCAAATGAGTACGACATTATGGATACTTTAGAATTAGCCAACGATTATGTAAATTCAGATTGGGATGAATTCTATAATAAATATAAAGATGTTTTAGATAACGATGTAATGGATTATCTAGAAAACAATAAAGCTTACAGAGAAGAATGGAAAGGGGTTCCGATTAATCGCGATGGTAAAGTAAGACTTCGTGACGGACGAACAGGAGAATACTTCGATGGAGCGGTTACAGTTGGTTTCATGCACTATTTGAAACTTCACCATTTAGTAGATGATAAGATTCATGCACGTTCCACTGGTCCTTACTCACTTGTTACGCAACAACCTCTTGGTGGTAAAGCGCAATTTGGTGGACAAAGATTTGGTGAAATGGAAGTTTGGGCACTTGAAGCTTACGGTGCAGCTTATACACTGCAAGAAATATTAACTGTAAAATCAGACGATGTTACCGGACGTGTTAAGACATATGAAGCAATTATTAAAGGCGAAAATATATCTGAACCAGGTATACCGGAATCCTTCAAGGTTTTATTAAAGGAATTACAGTCACTGGCACTTGATGTAATTGTATTAGATGAACAGGGTCAAGAAGTTAAGATGACAGAGAATATTGATTACAGTGATGGCGATTTAACACCATTAATTGAAGGTGATAATGGTTTTAGATATGATGAAGATTATAGTGAAGCCGGTTATAGAGAAACATCTGTTGAAGAGGAAGAAAGCTTTTTTGACACCTTTGAAGAAGATGTAGAACTTAGTGACGAAGATATTGAAGAAGAATTCGACGAAGAATAATACAATTTTATTAGATATTAAGCTTTTAAAGCTTAATATCTAATAAATTGAAAGACATACTATGTCTTTAATTGAAGCGGATAACAATCCGTTACTATGAAAGGGAGTGCCAGATGATGCCAGAAGTAGTAAACAACGAAAGTGTTAGCGAAATTATATATGACGCAATAAAAATTGGCTTAGCTTCTCCTGAGAAAATCAGAGAATGGTCAAGAGGTGAAGTTAAAAAGCCTGAAACAATTAACTATAGAACGTTAAAACCAGAAAAAGATGGTTTGTTCTGTGAAAAAATATTTGGACCAAGTAAAGACTGGGAATGCCATTGTGGTAAATATAAAAAAATAAGATACAAAGGTGTAGTTTGTGACCGTTGTGGTGTTGAAGTAACAAAAGCAAGCGTACGTAGAGAACGTATGGGTCATATTGAACTTGCAGCTCCTGTATCCCATATCTGGTATTTCAAAGGAATACCAAGTAGAATGGGTCTTATTTTAGATCTATCTCCAAGAACTTTAGAGAAAGTTTTATATTTTGCATCTTACATCGTTCTTGATAAAGGTAATACTGATTTACAATACAAACAAATATTAAATGAAAAAGAATATAGAGAAGCTTACGAAAAATATGGTAACAAATTTAGAGTAGGCATGGGTGCGGAAGCTATTGACGAACTTTTAGCTGCTATTGATTTAGAAGGTGAGTCTGCTGACCTTAAAAAAGGACTGAAAGATTCTACTGGACAAAAAAGAGCAAGAATTATTAAAAGACTTGAAGTAGTAGAAGCGTTCAGAGAATCTCAAAACAAGCCTGAATGGATGATTCTTTCTGTAATTCCTGTAATTCCACCAGATATCCGTCCTATGG
>JAFAEB010000307.1 GCA_023424235.1 Bacillota bacterium | reverse complement strand
GGATGTAACACCTACACCTACACCAATTATCGACGATGAGATTGGTACTATAATTGTTCCTTCTGTTGTAGGATTAACCTTAGATGATGCATTAAAATCTTTAGGTTCCTTATCAGATAAATTAGATGTTACCTATACAGAAGACTTTTCAGATGAACACGAAAAAGGCATTGTAATAGAGCAGTATCCAAAGAAGGGTGCTGAAATTCCTGCCAATGCTTCTGTTACTATGGTAATTAGTAGCGGTCCAGAGACAAAAGAAGTTCCTAATGTATATAATCTAACAGATAGTAATGCAACTACAAAGTTAACAGAAGAAGGATTTGTAGTAGAACATGAGTTTACATTCAGTACTGAAATAGAAGAAGGAAGAGTAATTGAAACAATCCCAGCTAGAGGCGAAGTTATATTAAAGGGTTCTACTGTAAAAGTGGTTGTAAGTACAGGTCCAGAAGTAACGAATGTTGAGGTACCTAACTTATTAAATAAATCACAGAATGAAGCATTAAACCTACTAGAACAAGCTGGTTTAGCAAGAGGAACGATTAGTAATGATTACTCAGAAGACTATGCTGCAGGAATGATTATGAAGCAAAGTCATGAGGCAGCGAGCTTAGTAGCGAAAGGCACTGAAATTAGTTTTACAGTAAGCCTTGGTAGTGGAGTAATAACAACACCTGCACCTACTGAAGAGCCTGCCGATAATCAATTATATGTTAGTAAAATTACGATTTCTGATAATCCATTTGATTATCCAGGTGAAAAAGGTATTATTTTAGTTGAGCTAGAACAAGATGGAACTACAAAAAATTTAGTGAAGCTTGAGAAGAAATATGAAGACTTCCCACTAACTATTAGCAATATAATTAGTGAAAGCAATTCAGTGGGTACGATTCGTATGTATGTTGGAAGACAAGTTGATAGCTATGAAGATGGAGTAGTTACTGAAAATGGTGTATTGATTAAGTATGAACAACATGATACTTCATGGGCAATCGAATTTACTCCGGTGCGTGACTAATGAATATTGAAGGAAAGATTATTAAAGGAATTGCTGGTTTTTATTATGTATCTGTGGATGAATTGGGTATTTATGAATGTAAGGCAAAAGGGATATTTCGAAATAATAATGTTAAACCATTAGTAGGGGATAACGTTTATATTGATATCATTGATGAGAAAGAAAAAAAGGGGAATATTATTCAAATACTTGAACGTCAAAATGAACTGATTAGACCTCAAGTAGCGAATGTGGATCAGGCTTTGGTAATTTTTGCTGCAGCTGATCCAGCCCCTAATCTAAACCTCCTTGATCGATTTTTAATTATGATGGTAAAGCAGGATGTTAAGACTTATGTTTGTTTTAATAAAAGCGATATTGTAATGGATGAAAACCTAAAAACATTAGGAGAACATTATAAAAAAGCCTCATATGATGTATTATTTACAAGTACCTACACAAATGATGGAATAAATGAAATTAAAGATTTATTATTAGGTAAAACTACTGTAGTAGCTGGACCTTCTGGTGTTGGTAAATCCTCCATTATTAATTTAATTTACCCTTGTGCAAATATGGAAACAGGTTCAATTAGTGAAAAGATTAAAAGAGGAAAGCATACAACAAGGCATTCGGAACTTTTTTTAATCGATGATCATACCTTTATTATGGACACGCCAGGATTTAGCTCCCTCTTTGTAAATGATCTAGAAAAAGAAGAATTAAAGGATTATTTTCCTGAATTTACTCAATATGAAGAGATGTGTAGGTTTATTGGCTGTATGCATCTTAATGAGCCTGATTGTGGTGTAAAGAAAGCGCTTGAGGATGGTTTAATAAGTAATGTAAGGTACAATAATTATAAAGAATTATATGAAGAATTAAAGAACCAAAAAAAATATTAATATAAGTGATAATATTAATAATACTTGTATTAAGTATTATAAACTTAACTACAATTGATTGATATCAATAAATCACTTAATATTTATAGGATGAATAGATAAAAAAACTGCCACAAGTAGTATATTCACTTGTGGCAATATCACTTTTCATTGTGATAGAAAGGATTATTATGATTAAATTAGCACCATCAATTTTAGCTGCAAATTTTGCGAGACTAGGAGAAGACATTAGATTAGTTGAAGATGCTGGAGCAGAATATCTGCACATAGACGTTATGGATGGAGCATTTGTACCAAGTATATCATTTGGTGTACCAATTATTCAGTCCATAAGACCAATTTCAAAATTAACCTTTGATGTTCATCTTATGGTTGAAGAGCCTATCCGCTATGTAGAAGACTTCGTAAAAGCAGGAGCAGATATTATTACAGTTCATGCAGAAGCCTGTAAGCATCTTAATCGTACAATTAATCGTATCAAGGAACTTGGTGTTAAGGTAGGTGTTTCTCTTAATCCAGCAACTCCATTATCCGTATTAGAGTATTCATTAGAAGATTTAGACATGGTGCTACTTATGAGTGTAAATCCAGGTTTTGGTGGACAATCCTTTTTACCATTTACCTTGGACAAAATAAGAAAGTTACGTGAAATGGCATCTGAGAGAGGTCTTTCCTTTGATATTGAAGTGGATGGTGGAATTTCTTTAAAGAATGTGGATGAGGTCATAAAAGCAGGTGCTAATGTTATCGTTGCAGGAACTGCTGTATTTGGCGGTAAGATAGAAGGTAATGTAGAAGAATTTAAAAAGGTATTTAAGAAATATGAATAAAAAACGTGGATTAATTATAACAGGTGGTAATATTTCTACTGATTTTGCTAAATCGTATATTGAAAGACATAATTTAATGGCTGAAGATACGATCGTGCTTGCTGTAGACAAAGGATTAATGATATCCAATGAACTAAGTATACCAATTAACTATTTATTAGGTGATTTTGATTCAGTTCCAAGTCATCTATTAGAAAAGTACAAAGAGTTAAATGTAGAAAGAGATACCTTTCAGTTACTAGAATACAACCCTGTTAAAGATGCTACAGATACTCAGATAGCAGTTGATCTAGCTATTCGTTTAGGAGTAGAGGAAATTATAATCCTTGGAGGAACTGGTACAAGACTTGATCATGTTCTTGCCAATATTCAGATATTAGTATCACCATTAAATGAAAATATAAAAGCATATTTAGTAGATGAGCATAATAAAATATATCTTCTAAAGAATAACCTAACCTTGTATAAAAATAAATTACATGGTGACTATGTTTCACTACTTCCTTTAACAGATGTAGTATATGGAATTACCTTAGAAGGATTTAAATATCCATTAAATAATAAAACCTATTATTTAGGTGATAGCATAGGGGTTAGTAATGAGGTCGTTAAAGAGGAAGCAAATATTTTATTAGATTCTGGCACACTAATTGTTATAGAATCAAAAGATTGAAAGGAAGACACATATGAAATTAGGTATCGTTGGTTTACCAAACGTAGGAAAAAGTACATTATTTAACTCTTTAACAAAGGCAGGTGCAGAATCAGCAAATTATCCATTCTGTACAATTGACCCTAATGTGGGTATTGTACCTGTTCCAGATGAAAGACTTAATGTACTTGCTAAATTATATAATTCTGAAAAGATTATCCCTGCTGCGATTGAGTTCGTAGATATTGCTGGTTTAGTAAAAGGAGCTTCAAAAGGAGAGGGCCTTGGTAACCAGTTCCTTTCTAATATTCGAGAAGTAGATGCAATCGTACATGTAGTACGCTGCTTTGATGATAGCAATGTAATCCATGTAGATGGTTCTGTTAATCCATTACGTGATATTGAAACCATCAATCTTGAATTAATTTTTTCTGATGTTGAAATGCTTGAAAGAAGAATAGCAAGAACTTCAAAGGGAGCGAAAAACGATAAGACCTTAGCAAAAGAACTTGAATTGTTAGAGCGACTTAAAACACACTTATTAGATGGTAATATGGCGAAGAGCTTTGGGGATATGGATGAGGAAGAATTAGCTTTCACACAATCCTATAATTTATTAACATATAAGCCAGTTATTTATGCGGCTAATGTATTAGAAGATGATTTAGCTGATGATGGGCAAAATAATGAATATGTAGCTAGTGTAAGAGGATTTGCGAAAGAAGAAAACTCTGAAGTATTCGTAATTTGTGCACAAATCGAACAAGAAATTGCTGAACTAGATGAAGAAGAAAAGAAGATGTTTTTAGAAGATTTAGGCTTATCTGAATCGGGCCTTGAGAAACTAATCGCAGCTAGTTATAAATTATTAGGACTTATTAGTTACCTAACTGCTGGTCCGAAAGAAACGAGAGCTTGGACAATAACAAAAGGAACAAAAGCACCTGGTGCTGCTGGTAAAATCCATTCGGATTTTGAACGTGGTTTTATACGTGCAGAAATTGTAAATTATAGTAATTTAGTAGAATGTGGAACTTATAATGGTGCGAAAGAAAAAGGATTAGTACGTTCTGAAGGTAAAGAGTATGTAGTGCAAGACGGTGATGTAATCTTATTCCGTTTCAATGTATAGGAAAGTGGTGAATTAGATGATTGAAAGTTATGCAACAAGTATATGGTTTCCCAATTTAGGTATTGAACTTAAAAATGTAGGTACTTCAATAAATGTATTTGGCTTTGAAATAGCCTTTTATGGTATCATTATAGCATGTGGTATGGCTTGTGGATATCTAATCGCTGAGTGGATGGCAAAACGTACGAATCAAAAACCAGACTTATATTTAGATTTTGCCTTATATGCAATCATTCTATCAGTATTAGGTGCAAGACTTTATTACGTTGCATTTGCTTGGGATGAGTTTAAGCATGACCCGATTCAAATTCTAAATATACGTAATGGTGGCTTAGCAATTTACGGTGGAGTAATTGTTGCTGTTCTAACAGCAATTATTTACGCGATGGTAAAAAAATATCCATTTGGATTGTTAGCTGATACAGGTATAATTGGTCTTGTTACAGGTCAAATAATTGGTAGATGGGGGAACTTTTTTAATCGTGAAGCTTTTGGCAGTTATACCAATGGACCATTTGCAATGTTACTTGATTTAAGGGATGTAAGTGGTGATTACTCTAATTCCCTTAGTTATATTACAGAAAAGTATGCAGGCAAGGAAGATGCACTTAGACGAATTATTGAAATACGTGAGAACATTGTGGAATTAAATGGAATAAGCTATATTTCGGTACATCCTACCTTTTTATATGAATCACTTTGGAATATCGGTGTCTTAATTATTCTTATATTATACACAAAACATAAGAAATTTCATGGTGAAGTTTTATTATTATATTTTATAGGTTATGGATTAGGACGAGTATGGATTGAAGGGCTACGTACGGATCAATTATTTATGTGGAACTCACCAATTGCAGTATCACAGTTATTATCTGGTGTTTTATGTATTGGTTCACTAGCAATTATTATAATTAAGAGAATGAAACTTAAAAAGCTAGCAAAATAGTCGTCTTAGGACTAATTTACCAATCCTATAAATATGGACTATATGTAGCGTAAATTGTAGAAAAAAAGCGTATAAACACTAGATTTTGTGCGAAAAAAGTAGAATTTAGCAAGTAACTTTTAGTTTTAAAAGTTACTTGCTTTTTTTTGTTCATTACACTTGATAATTTCCCATAAATAGTATAGAATAACGATAGAAGTGGTGTGAAGTGGAGTAAAGTGGTATTAAGTGGTATAAATGAAGTAACAAGGTGGTGAATTCCATGTTCATGGGTGAATATAATCATTCGATTGATGCGAAAGGACGAATAATAGTTCCTTCTAAATTCAGAGAAACCTTAGGTGAAGAATTTGTTGTAACACAAGGTTTAGATGGATGCTTATTTGTATACCCTAATGATGAATGGATGAACCTTTGTACAGGGCTTAAAAATCTCCCTGGAACAAAAGAAGCTAGACAATTACAACGTTACTTTTTAGCAGGTGCAGCAACTTGTGAAGTGGACAAGCAAGGTAGAATATTAATACCAACCAAATTAAGAGAGCAAGCTGCATTAGAAAAGGATATTGTACTTGTAGGCGTATTAACTAAAATAGAAATCTGGAGTAAAGAAAGATGGGATAGCAATAATGATTATTCTGATATGACAAAGATTGCTGACCAGATGGCTGAATTCGGATTAAGTTTTTAAGGGGGCTTTATGGAAAATTTCACAAAACCAATTGAGTTTAAACACAAATCAGTACTATTAGATGAAACAATCCAATCGTTAAACATGAAAGCAGATGGAATATATGTAGATGGTACACTTGGTGGTGGCGGTCATTCATATGAAATTCTAAAACAGCTTGGTGATAATGGACGATTAATTGGAATAGATCAGGATGAAGCAGCAATAAAAGCTGCTAGCCAAAGACTTAGTGAATTTAAGGACAAAGTTACAATTGTAAGAAGTAATTACGCTAATATAAAACAGGTACTTAAAGAGTTAGGTATAGACAAAGTAGATGGTATTATATTAGATTTAGGTGTTTCGTCCTATCAGCTTGATACACCTGAAAGAGGATTTTCATATAGGGAGAATGCTCCACTAGATATGAGAATGGATACACGTGGCGATATGACAGCAAAAGATATTATTAATGGTTACAGTGAAATGGAGTTATATCGCATCATAAGAGATTATGGTGAAGATAATTTTGCGAAAAACATTGCGAAACATATTGTCAGAAGAAGAGAAGAATCTCCAATCGAAACAACGGATGAATTAACGGAAGTTATAAAAGCAGCTATACCAGCTAAGATAAGAATGAATGGTGGACATCCTGCAAAAAGAACCTTTCAAGCGATACGAATTGAATTAAACAAGGAATTAGATGTATTGAAGGATTCTCTAGATACTATGATTGATTTATTAAATCCAAATGGACGATTAAGTATTATTACATTCCACAGTTTAGAAGATCGAATCGTAAAGAGCATCTTCCGTGTTAGTGAGAATCCGTGTACTTGTCCTCCAAGTTTTCCTGTATGTGTATGTGGAAATAAATCAAAAGGTAAAGTAATAACGAAAAAACCAATTCTACCATCAAGTGATGAATTGGAAGTAAACAGCCGATCTAAAAGTGCAAAACTAAGAGTTTTTGAAAGAATCTAATAATATTAATTCAAACACTTTTTTCAAACAATAATGAGTTTATATTTATTTGCAAAAACTTTATATAAGAGCTAAATATTTTAATATCCTAGAATTTAATATTCATAGGAAGAAGGGAGTATTATGAAAGAGAATAATAATTACAAAACCTATGCAAATTACTATACACAAGGTAGTGCAGCAAAAAATTTACATGAACTCCCAAGGTATGAGGAAGAGAAATTACCACAGGTAAGAAGAGTTAAAAAAACGAAGAAAATGGTTAATCCAAGTATTGATTTATTCTCAATTTTTGTGTTAACTGGAGCAATTGTTTTGACATTAATTACTTGTGTGGATTATCTAAAAGTACAATCTAGTATCGTATCTATGAACAAAAATATTGCAAACTTAGAAAGCAATCTTGCAAAATTAGAGGATGAAAATGGAGCTATGCTTGCAAGGATTAATACTTCACTGGATTTAAATCATATCTATCAAATTGCTACAAATGAATTAGGTATGGTATATCCAAATGACAATCAAGTTATTACGTATGAAAGTACATTAAGTGATTATGTAAGACAATATGAAAATATTCCAGCTTCTAATTCTTCATCTATTATGGACAAACTATTAAACAAGTAATATATAGTTAATGTGAGGAAATAAAAATGCGTAATACTAAAAATATAAAAAAACTAAAGAAATTTACGACCAAAATGCAAGCAAAGTTATTGCTTGTTTTTTGCGTTCTAATAATAGGGTTATTGCTACTAATTGCTAGAATTGTATATCTTAACCAAACCGATGGTGAGCGTTATGCTAAGAGAGTGTTATCTCAGCAAACCTATCAAACATCAGCGATTCCATATAAAAGAGGAGATATTTTAGATAGAAAAGGTACGATTCTTGCAACAAGTCAAAAAGTATATAATATAATTCTTGACGTTAAACATATGCTAAGTGACAAGGAGAAGTATCTTACACCAACAATAGAAGCGATAACTAGTAGTTATGATACAATTACCAAAGAAGCATTAAATGAAATAATCGAAAAAAAAGCAAATAGTCAATATGTCATATTGAAAAAAGGATTATCTTATGATGAAATGATGATGTTTAAAGATAAAGCATCAGCAGATAGTAAAATTCAAGGTGTCTGGTTTGAAGAAGATTATGTTAGAGCTTATCCCTATAATACTCTTGGAAGTAGCATTATAGGATTTACCATTAGTGGAAACGTGGGTAGTTGGGGACTAGAACAATATTATAATGAAGAACTTAATGGAATCAATGGACGTGAATATGGATATATTGATTCTGAATTAAAACTTGAGCGTACAGTGAAACCAGCTATAAATGGAAATACACTAATATCAACCATCGACGCAAATGTGCAGGGCATTGTTCAAAATCATATTAAAACATTTAATGAAGAGATAGGAAGCAAAAATATTGGTGTTATTGTTATGAATCCTAACAATGGTGAGATTTACGCAATGGCATCTAACGAGGAATATAATCTAAACAAACCAACTGATTTATCTTATGCTTATACGAAAGATGAAATAAGTGAGATGACAGAAGAGGAAAGACAAATAGCATTAAATACCATGTGGAGAAATTATGCGATTAGTGATACCTTTGAACCTGGATCTACCTTTAAGCCATTTACAATAGCTTCTGCTCTAGATGAGGGTATCATAAAGCAAGATGATACATATATCTGTGATGGACACGAAGTAGTAGGAGGTTGGACAATTCGTTGTAGTAATCGTGCTGGCCATGGATTAATTACACTAACTGAGGCACTAATGAAATCATGTAATGATGCATTAATGAATATTGTTTCACAGGAAGGGAATAGTTTATTTTATAAGTATCAAAAGTTTTTTGGTTTTGGAACGAAAACTGGTATTGATTTACCAGGTGAAGCATCTGGTATTTTAATTGAAGAGAGTAAGATGACTTCCTCAGACTTAGCTACTAGTAGCTTTGGACAAACCTTTACAACAACAATGATTCAAGTCGCTGCAGGATATTCCTCACTTATTAATGGAGGATCCTTCTATGAACCACATATGGTGAAGCAAATTGTCAACGATAAAGGTGCGATTGTTAAAAATATTGACAAGGTATTAGTAAAAGAGACGGTATCAAGAGAAACATCAAATTTTATAAAAGAAGCTATGTTTCAAACAGTTGAAGCTGGTACTGCAGGTGGCGCAAAGGTTGCAGGCTATCAAGTAGGTGGTAAAACCGGTACAGCTCAAAAGTATCCAAGAGCTGATAGAACTTATGTTGTATCCTTTATTGGAGCGGTTCCAGCACTTGATCCTGAAGTAGTTATTTATGTTGTAGTAGATGAGCCAACGAATGTAGTGATACAAGCGGATAGTTCCATTGCTACCAAATTGACAAGTAGAATACTAACGGATATTCTTCCATTTTTAGAAATATATCCTTCGAACGATTTGGAAGAAGCAGATAGTAGTATTCAAGGGGCAAATTCGCCAACCTTACCTAGTACAATAGATAATAATGAAATTTCTAATGCAGATTCAGATACTAAGAATGAAGATGATGCAGAAACGATTAAAGGTAATGTAGATTCTAATGTTGATGATGGGAATAATAGAACTAATTCAACAGGTCAGACGAATAACAGTAATACTGATACAAATAATGATAATTCAGACAATGGTACTATTGAAAACAATAACCAAAATAGTAACAATGTGAATAATAGCAATGGAAATAACAGTGATTCAACGAATCCATTAGACGATGCATGGGAAAATAACGAAGAGTTTAATGCTGATTTTATACCTAGTGAAATGGATGGGGAAAATAATAACCATGAATAGCTAATTTGTACAAAAATTAGCAAGGAAAGCTTAAGATTATTCATAACCTTATATATCTTGTAATAAAATAAAACAATAAGATATTTGAGGTATTAAATGGCTAGGAATAAAACTTTTAATAGACGGAATGTATTAATTGTATTTCTTGTTGTAATTATTGCTGCGATTGGGTTAATGGCACGTCTTACATATTTAATGATTTTTAAATCTGAAGAGTATGCAAAGAGAGCGAAGGCACTCCATGAAAGGGAACGAGCTATAAAAGCAGAGAGAGGAATTATATATGATATTAATGGCACTCCAATAGCGATTAATAAACCAGTTAGTACGATTTCAGTCATTCACAGTCAGATAAAGGATTCAGAGAAAGTAATTGCAGTTCTCTCAAAAGAACTAAATTTAAGTGAACAAAGTGTAAGAAAAAGAGTAGAGAAGGTTTCCTCCATCGAACGTATCAAATCCAATGTTGATAAAGAAATCGCAGATAAGATTAGAGAATATGATTTAGATGGTGTTATGGTGGATGAGGATTACAAGCGTTACTATCCTTATGAAACACTGGCTTCTAAAGTTATTGGTTTTACAGGTAGTGATAATCAAGGTATTATTGGTTTAGAAGTTGCTTATGAAAATTATTTAAAAGGTATTGATGGTACAATACTCACTTTAACAACCGCATACGGCGTAGAAATTGAGAATGCTGCTGAAGATAGAATTGAACCACAACCTGGTAATAATCTGCATATCAGTTTAGATGTTAATATTCAAAAATATGCAGAACAAGCTGCTATGAAAGTACTTAAAGCTAAAAATGCAAACAACGTTAAGTTGATTCTTATGAACCCACAAAATGGTGAGATTTATGCCATGGTTAATGTACCAGAATTTAATTTAAATGATCCATATACTTTAACAGAAAATATGGTAGAGGGAATGGACATTACGTCCTTAACGAGCGAACAAAAAAATGATTTACTAAATAATATGTGGAGAAATGCTAGTATAAGTGATACCTATGAACCGGGTTCTACATTTAAGATCGTAACGGCTACTGCAGCATTTGAAGAAGGTGTTGTAAACATTCATGACAGATTTTTTTGCCCAGGATATAAAATTGTAGAAGATAGAAAAATACGTTGTCATAAAGTAGGAGGCCATGGTAGTGAAGATTTTATAGACGGTATAAAAAATTCATGCAATCCAGTATTTATGGAATTAGGAGCTAGACTTGGTATACATAATACGTATAAGTATTTTAACAAGTTAGGCTTATTTAATAAGACAGCTATTGACCTACCTGGTGAAGCTAGATCCATTATGCATAAAGAGAATAATGTTGGTGCTGTAGAACTAGCAACAATTTCTTTCGGTCAATCCTTTCAAATTACTCCACTACAACTACTTGTTGCAACCAGCGCTGTTATAAATGGTGGTAATATTGTAACACCTCATTTTGGTGTTAAGGTTGAAAGCCCTGAGGGCAGAATTGTTAAGACATTAGAGTATAAAAGCACAGAAGGAGCAATATCAAAAGAAACTTCAGATACGATGAGAGAACTTTTAGAAGCTGTTGTTTCAGACGGTACAGGTAAGAGAGCTTATTTACCAGGTTTTCGTATTGGTGGAAAGACAGCTACATCCGAAAAACTTCCACGAAGAAGTGGGCGTTACATATCTTCCTTTATCGGATTTGCTCCTGCTGATGACCCAAAAGTAGTAGCGATTGTATTAATTGATGAGCCAGTAGGGATTTACTACGGTGGTACCATTGCTGCACCAGTTATATCAGAGGTATTTGATAATGTATTACCATATTTAGGTGTTGAAGAAAAATATACTGAGGCGGAGCTAGAAAAATATAAAGTTGGTACCATAAAAATGCCAAACCTTATTGGGTTAACAGAAAAAGAAGCAAAAGCTGTTTTAAAAGACTATGAAATTGGTGATATTTATGTTATTGGAGAAGGAGAAGTTGTCAAGGAACAATTTCCATTAGCAGATGAAATGATTGACATAAATAGTGACTTGATTCTGTACCTAGGATAGAATATAATAGGTTCGCGGGTTTACATACAAAGGAAATTTAATGAGGATTCACTTGGGAGGAAAGAAAGATGGATTTTAAAATATTAATGCCGGTTTTAATATCATTTACGGCTTCAGTGGTGCTATGCCCTGTACTTATACCCTTTTTAAAAAGATTAAAATTTGGTCAGTTTGTAAGAGATGATGGTCCTGAAAGTCATTTGAAAAAGTCAGGAACACCTACTATGGGCGGAATCATTATACTATTAAGTATAATTATAACTTCACTATTTTATATAGGAAAATATCCTGATATGATACCAGTTCTCTTTTCAACCTTAGGCTTTGGTTTAATTGGATTTTTAGATGACTATATCAAAGTTGTTATGAAACGTTCTATGGGTCTTAGAGCATGGCAAAAGCTAGTTGGTCAAATACTAGTTACTGCTATTTTTGGGTATTACTTAGTAAACTATACAGACGTTGGTACAACGGTATTAATCCCTTTTACTGGTGGTTTTAATGGTGGTAGCTATTTAGACACTTCTTACCTATTTATTCCCTTATTATTTTTAGTAGTACTAGGAACTGTTAATGGAGCGAATTTTACAGATGGATTAGATGGTCTTGCAAGTAGTGTTACTTTATTAATAGCAACCTTTTTCTCTGTTATAGCAATTGGCACTAAAAGTGGTATTTCACCAATTACATGTGCAGTTGCTGGTAGTTTATTAGGCTTCCTTGTATATAATGTTTATCCAGCTAGGGTATTTATGGGCGATACTGGATCGCTTGCACTTGGTGGTTTTGTAGCAGCTAGTGCCTATATGCTTAGAATGCCTTTGTTTATAATAATAGTAGGATTAATCTATTTAATTGAAGTTCTATCTGTTATCATTCAAGTTGGATACTTTAAACTCTCCGGTGGTAAAAGAATATTTAAGATGGCACCGATTCATCATCACTTCGAACTTAGTGGTTGGCCGGAAACGAAAGTAGTGGCAATATTCTCAATTATAACAGCAGTACTTTGTTTAGTGGCTTTAATGGCAATTTAGTCAGGAGGAATGATGATGGAATTTAGGGATAAGACAATATTAGTATTTGGTACTGGACTTAGCGGAATTGCTGCTTGCAAATTATTAAACCAAATGAATCCTTATATAATTGTTTATGATGGAAATGAAACCTTAGATGTAGAGGAATTAAGGAAAAAATTACCTACAAATTTTAATGGTAAAATTATAACTGGAATTATGGATGAATCAATTATCGATACAATTGATTTGGTGATTTTAAGTCCTGGAGTACCTACGGATCTAGATGTTGTTAATAAATTTAGAGAAAAAAACATACCTATTTGGGGGGAAATTGAATTAGCATATCATTTTTCAAAAGGAAAGATTATAGGTATAACAGGAACAAATGGAAAGACTACTACAACTTCATTAGTTGGAGATATTATGAAAACATATTATAATAGTGTTTTTGTAGTGGGTAATATTGGTAAGCCATATACAGAGATGGTTATGAATACAACAGATGAATCTGTTACAGTTGCTGAACTAAGTAGTTTTCAGCTAGAGACGATTGTATCTTTCAAACCAAATGTTAGTGCGATATTAAATATTACACCAGACCATCTAAATCGTCATCATACCATGGAAAATTATATTAATGCGAAAGCTAATATTGCACGTAACCAAGGTGCTGATGAAGTTTGTGTCTTAAATTATGAAGATAGCGCCCTTAGGGACTTAGGAAGTAAGTTAAATACTAAGGTGATATATTTTAGTAGTAAAAGAGTCTTAGAACAGGGAATTTATTTAGATAATGACACCATAATTCTTAGTAAAGATAATGAAAAGATTGTTGTATGTTACACAAATGAACTTAATATATTTGGTAGACATAGCTATGAAAATGTTATGGCAGGCGTTGCTATGGCGGTCGCTTTAGATGTTCCATTACAATGTATAAGAGAAGCAATCACCAAATTTGTTGCGGTTGAACATAGAATTGAATTTGTAACTACTAAAAATAATGTGAAATATTACAATGACTCTAAGGGAACAAATCCAGACGCTTCCATGAAAGCAATAGAATCCATGCAAAGCCCAACTCTATTAATAGCAGGTGGATATGATAAAGAATCTGATTTTGATGAATGGGTGGAAGCTTTTGGCGAAAAAATAAAATTACTTGTTTTACTTGGTCAAACAAGGGATAAGATTGCGGCTACAGCAAGAAGACATGGATTCACCAATATTGTTATAGTGGAAAGTCTAAAAGAAGCTCTAGATGTTTGTGCTGAAAACGCGAATGATGGGGACTCTGTCTTATTATCTCCAGCTTGTGCAAGTTGGGGAATGTTTAAAGATTATGAAGAGAGAGGTCGCCTATTTAAAGAATATGTTAAAAATCTATAAGAAGTTAGGATGTGTATATTACAATCCAGATTGGAGTTTTTATGACACGTGCAGAAAGGGAACGGGGTAAACAAAAGAAATTTTCTAGTTATTATGACTACAGCCTGTTATTTTTAACCCTATTTTTAGTATGTTTTGGGCTAGTTATGATATATAGCACAAGTTCCTATAATGCAAGTAGGAATTATGGAAATCCAACCTATTATTTAGAGAAGCAAGGTGCGTTTGGAATTCTTGGTATAGTTATAATGATTATCGTATCAAAAATCGATTACCGTTTTTATATAAGAAAACTACCCATTCTAAAAGTTAAGCCGATCACTCTATTGCTTATACTCTGTATGATACTTCAAACTTATGTACTTATTTTTGGAAAGGAAATCAACGGTGCGAAAAGATGGATAGATTTAGGTCCTCTTGGTAGTTTTCAACCTTCAGAACTATCGAAAATTGCGGTTATATTAGTTACAGCTTATATAGTACATACGTCACCAAGGAGACTAGATAAGTTTACAGGATTTTTAAGAGTTGTTATTTTTGTGGCTCCATTAATTGTGCTTGTTCTAATACCAAACTTTAGTACAGCTCTTGTAATGGCTGCTATCATGGTCGGTATCTGCTTTGTAGCTAGTAGAAAGAAGCTTTACTTTATCATATCTGGAGTAATTGGGATAGGTATTGGTGCCTTATTCGTATTTGGAGTTAGCTATCGAAGCACAAGAATTGATGTTTGGAGAAATGTAGAGACTCATGAAAAGGGTTATCAGATTTTACAAGGTCTATATGCAATATCCTCCGGTGGTGTATTTGGCAGAGGTCTTGGCGAAAGTATGCAAAAACTTGGCTTTATTCCTGAATCCCATAATGATATGATTTATTCAGTTATCTGTGAAGAACTAGGATTAGTTGGAGCAGTTGCAGTCATTATATTATTTATCTTATTGATATGGAGATTGTTTGTAATTGCAATTAACGCTCCTGATTTATATGGAGGCCTTATTGCTACAGGTGTTTTAACACATATTGCGGTCCAAGTTTTACTAAATATTGCCGTTGTTACGAATACGATTCCTTCAACGGGTATCCCATTACCATTTATTAGTTACGGCGGAAGCTCTCTTGTTGTACTTTTAGTTGAGATGGGAATCGTACTTAGTGTTTCAAATCAAATAAAATATGAAAGATAGGTGTTTAGTTTCACAACTGCTTTAGCACAAAACATTAAAATTAACATATAGTAATAGTATATTCTTGTTAGTTTGAGGTGCGCCATGCCATTTATTGAAATTGTGGGAGAAAAGCAGCTTAATGGTGAAGTTAACATACAAGGCTCTAAAAACGCAGTATTACCTATATTGGCAGCTACTGTACTAGTAAATGGAATTACAAAAATAAACCGATGCCCGAAGATTTTAGACGTTTACCATATGATAAAAATATTAGAAGGTATAGGTTGTATTGTTACATGGGAGGGTTCCTCCGTGATTGTAAATACTACTAATTTATCGACTACAGTAGTTCCAGGGGAGTTGGCGAAGAGTATGCGTTCATCCATTGTTTTACTTGGTTCTTTATTAGGTAGAGCAAAAGAAGTCACAATACCTTATCCAGGTGGTTGTACCATTGGTGAGCGTGCAATTGATTTTCATTTAGATGCCATGAAACTTATGAACGTTACAATAGAAGAAAAGGACGGGCTAATTCATGGATTTACAAGTGGTTTAAAAGGTAAAACAATTCGTTTTCAAAAACCAAGTGTTGGTGCTACACAGAATACAATACTAGCAGCTGTGTTAGCAAAAGGAACAACATATATTCATAATGCTGCTAGAGAACCTGAAATTACAGAGTTATGTAAGTTTTTAAACGCTGCAGGAGCCAAAATCTATGGAGCTGGAAGTGACCTAATAGAAGTATACGGTGTAGAACGTTTATATGATGTTGAATATACAAACGCACCGGATCGAATTGTTACAGGTACTTACTTGGCTGCTGTTGTTGGTGCTGGTGGAGAAGTTATCTTAAATGGAGCTGATAGTACACAATTAGAGGAAGTTATACAATTATTAGAACGAATTGGTGCTACAATAATAACTACGAAGGATACTATTATGATATCTTCCTTTTATAGACCAAGACCAATTCCTTATCTTGAAACTATGCCATACCCTGGTTTTCCGACAGATATGCAATCCCAGGTAATATCTGTTTTGATGAAGAGTAGTGGAACTAGTGTGATTAAAGAAACTATATTTGATGGAAGATTCCAAAATGTAAATGAGCAAATTAAGTTTGGTGCAGATATTTTGGTTAATGATCAAATTGCTACTGTTAAGGGGGTTAGAAGATTAACTGGATGTGAAGTATATGCATCTGAATTAAGGGGAGGGGCTGCCTTAGTAATTGCTGGATTAATGGCAGAAGGAAAAACAAGAATATATAACCCAAATTTCATTGAACGAGGTTATGAAGACATTTGTAGAGATTTTCGAAGTTTAGGTGCAAGAATTTCATACATTGCATAAGGATATTAAACTTAAGACGAATGATTTATGTTTGAAATATAATTGTTAAAGTATTCGATACGAGGTTAAAAGATGATGGATAGTAGACGAAAGAATAGAAGGTATTCTCTGATAAAGGGTATTATTAGGTTAATAGTTATTTGCTTTATTATTTTTATTCCTATCCTAATTTTCTTTTTGACTTGTAATTTAGAAAAAGTAACTATTGTTGGGAATACTCGATATGCTGAAGAGGATATTAAAAATAAGGTTATCAACACGTCGACAGATGGTAATACAATACTACTGTATTTACGACACAAGTATGGTAAAATAGATAATATTCCATTTGTCGAACATGTTGACATAGAATTGTTAAATAAAAATGAAGTCAAAATACATGTATACGAAAAAGTAGTCACTGGTTGTATAGAATACATGGGCGGATACATGTATTTTGACAAAGATGGTATCATAGTTGAAAGTTCCAATGAAAAATTGGACAAGGTTCCTTTTGTCTCAGGCTTGGAGTTTAGTAAGATAGTTTTATATGAAAAATTAGAAATTCAAAAAGAGGAACTATTTAATATAATATTGAATATTACTCAACTAATTTATAAATATGAATTATCGGTGGATACCATAAAATTTAATAAAGATTTTGAAATTACATTAAACTTAGGAGACATTGAAGTTTTATTGGGGAAAAGAGATACATATGATGAACAGATTGCAGAGCTAAAAAACCTAATACCAAACGCTGAAGGTAAGAAACTAACTCTTGATATGAAGAATTTTACAGAAGGTCAAGATAGAATAATAGCCAAGCCAAGGGATTAAAAAAAAATTAATTTTAGGGTTGATTATTTTAATAATTAAAGATATTATATACTATAGGATTACATGTAAAATTACATAGAATACATGAATTATGCTTAGTTAATACATTCACATTACATATGATGAGAGAAGTATTAAAGACTTACATATTAGGTAAAAATAAAATGAGTGATTTGTTTGTTAGGTAATAAAATGAATAAATATAATAAGGAATTGTATAAGAAGGAGGAAGTACCTTGCTTGAGATAAGAACAAATGAAGCGGATTCAGCTGCAAAAATACTTGTTATTGGAGTAGGAGGTGCAGGGAATAACGCTGTTAATAGAATGATTGAAGAAGGAATCGCTGGAGTAGATTTTGTATGTGTTAATACAGACAAGCAGCATTTAAAAAATTGTAAAGCTCCACAATGTGTTCAAATTGGTGAAAAATTAACCAAAGGTTTAGGTGCTGGAGCACAACCTGAAATCGGAGCACAAGCTGCTGAGGAAAGTAGAGAAGAGTTAATAAGTATTATTAAAGGCTCTGATATGGTATTCGTTACTTGTGGTATGGGTGGTGGTACAGGAACTGGTGCAGCTCCTGTTGTAGCGCAGATCGCGAAAGAATTAGGAATCCTTACAGTAGGAATTGTTACAAAACCTTTTAAATTTGAAGCAAAAGCACGTATGAATAATGCCCTATCAGGAATAGAACGTTTAAAAGACCAAGTAGATACTTTAATTGTCATTCCAAATGATAAATTACTAGAAATCGTAGACCGTAGAACTACAATGCCAGATGCTTTAAGAAAAGCGGATGAAGTATTACAACAAGGTGTACAAGGTATCACTGACCTAATTAATGTGCCAGGTCTTATTAATTTAGACTTTGCCGATGTTCAGACGGTAATGAAAGATAAAGGAGTTGCCCATATTGGTATTGGTGTAGGAAAAGGGGATGACAAATGCGTTGCTGCAGTTAATCAAGCAATTACTAGTCCATTACTTGAAACTACAATTCAAGGTGCTTCCCATGTTATTATTAATATATCTGGTGATATTAGCTTAATTGAAGCGAATGAAGCAGCTACTATGGTTCAAGAGCTAGCAGGAGATACAGCAAATATCATATTTGGTGCTATGTATGATGATGCAAATCCAGATCAAGCTATTATTACTGTAATTGCTACTGGTCTTGATAAAAGTGCTTCATCTAATGATGGAATGAAAGGACCTTCTTTCTTAAAAAGTCCTATGAATAAACCAGATTATAGATATCAAAATACAACTACTACTTCTTCTTATACAAAAGCGCACAGTCAAGTTGCTGCGACGAATAGCTCTAGTTATTCACAAATGAATAATACGAGACCAATGCAACAAAGTTCTAGTCCTTTTAGTTCACAGAATAATAGTAACAATTTTAATAACAATAACTTTAATCAAACAGAAGCGAATGGTATTAAGATACCTGAATTCTTACAAAAAAATCGTAATAATAAATAATATAACCAAGAACCATGGTTAATTAAGGTTTCAATTTAATAAATCAATGAAAGATCACTATTTTTTAGTGGTCTTTTTTCTTTTCTCTTTTCTTTTTTTCTATTCCTTATTATATTAATTTCACATATATCTAGAACAAACCATAATCGACTTTTTTATATAGGATATTGACCATACATGTCTTATTCATTAATCATAAGGAGTTTTATGATGAATTTTGTAAGTATTCGTAAACAAAAAAGATATATAACTAACCAGAATATGACATAATATATGCATCAAAAAAGATATAATAGGGTAGTAAATTAATTGAAACGTAAATTAATTGCATAGTAAATTAATTGAAAGAGGGGGTGTACTTGTACCTTGAGGTTTATATTGATGTTATATTTTTGATTAATTACATAATGGATTTATTACTTCTTTTTATTGTAAAAATCATATTAAAAAGGAATACTACAAGATTGAAACTATACATTGCCGCCTTAATTGGAGCGATTAGTTCTTGTATACTAGCTATTATTCCTCAGTTAAATGGTTTGTTACAATTTATATTGAGCTATATTATTATAGCCTATTTAATGGTTTTGGTGGCTTTTGGCCAACAAAATACTAAAACAAGAATGAAAGCTTGTATTGTTCTCTATATTTCAACATTTTTCCTAGGTGGAGTACTAAATTCCCTTTATTATACATTCGGCTTTGGAGATATTTTCAAAGAATTATTTAATGGGGGATTTTTAACAAATAGGACTGCAACTTATTACCTTGTTAGCATAATTACAGCGATGGGTGCAATTTATATTTTTATTAAAATCCTTATGAATTTGAGAAGTGGTGCATTAGAATTGTATGAAACCTATTTGCATTTTAATGATAAATCAATAAAACTTATGGGGTTATTGGATACAGGAAATAGCTTATATGATCCAATTTTAAAAAAACCAGTTTTAATTACTGAGTACAATGTTATAAAATCACTTTTTTCAGATGTTGAAACAAGGTATATTGAAAGAATTTTGTATAGCCTAGATCGTAAATTTACTCATAATTCAAGGGATGAAATCGCCATTCATAAGGATACAAGTGCAGAAGTTGATCATATAAAGATTAGAATGGTGCCATATCATTCCATTGGTAAGAGCGGTATATTACCAGCAATTGAGATAAATCAGGTTGTTATATGGGACAGGGAAGAAAAAATAAAAAATGAAAAAGTGTTAATTGGTATAAGCGGAACTAAGATATCTAAATATGATGAATATCAAATCATTTTACATAGAGATGTAATGTAACATAATGATTCTTGCGTGCTTTGGTATGCAATGGGAATGTTTAAGGGAGGAAGAGTATAATGCTGTTAAAAATAACAATACCAAACAAAATTCAATTTCGAGTGATACCAGATTTTAGAAGTATACTTTTTAATGGGCACGGGGATATACATTATATAGGTGGTGCAGAAGTTCTACCAGCACCACTTGATGCCATACGAGAAGCAGAAGAAATCTCGAAACTTGGTACAGAGTATGATGCTGAGGCAAAGTCTATTTTAGTAGAACATAATCTAAGATTAGTAGTATACATAGCTAAGAAGTTTGATAATACAGGTGTAGGTGTTGAAGACTTAATATCAATTGGAACAATAGGATTAATTAAAGCCATTAATACCTATAACCCAGATAAAAATATTAAACTTGCAACCTATGCATCTAGATGTATAGAAAATGAGATTCTGATGTATCTAAGGAGGAACAATAAAACAAAATTAGAAGTATCCATTGATGAGCCCTTGAATGTGGATTGGGATGGTAATGAACTCTTACTTTCAGATATTCTTGGTACAGAAGAAGATGTTATTTATAAAAATATAGAGGAAGAGGTAGATAGAAAATTACTTGGGAAAGCTTTGTCTAAGCTTAGTGAAAGAGAAAGAATTATCGTTCAATTACGATTTGGGCTTAATACAGAGGATGGCAATGAAAGAACTCAAAAGGAAGTAGCAGATTTGCTTGGAATATCCCAGTCTTATATCTCTAGGCTAGAGAAGAAAATTATTAAAAGATTAAAGAAAGAAATGTTAAGACTAGAATAACGTTTAAAAAAAGGAAATTATTACATCCTATTTACCAGTATAAAGAAACCAAAAAAAGTGAATCATTTAATTATGTTAATGAATGATTTGGGAGGTTTTTTTTATGGCTCTTTATAAGGTAGAAATATGTGGTGTAAATACTTCAAAATTACCATTATTAAATAATAGTGAGAAAGAAGAGTTATTTAAACGTATATTAGCGGGGGACAAAGAGGCAAGAGAATTGTATATTAAAGGAAATCTAAGGCTGGTGCTAAGCATCATACAACGTTTTTCAAATAGCAATGAAAATGTAGATGATCTTTTTCAAATCGGTTGTATTGGACTTATGAAAGCAATTGATAATTTTGATATTACACAAAATGTAAAATTCTCAACTTATGCTGTACCTATGATTATTGGGGAGATTAGACGTTATTTACGAGACAATAATAGCATAAGGGTAAGTAGATCCTTACGTGATACTGCTTATAAAGCTATCTATGCCAAAGAAGCTTTACTAAAGAAAAATGATAAAGAACCTACGGTATGCGAAATTGCAAGTGAAATCGGTATGTCAAAGGAAGATATCGTATATGCTCTTGATGCCATCCAAAGTCCAGTGTCTTTATATGAACCAGTATATTCTGAAGGTGGCGATACCTTATATATAATGGATCAAGTTAGTGATAAAAAAAATAAAGAGGAGAACTGGGTTGAAGAAATCTCTCTTAGGGAAGCTTTATCGAAATTATCGGACAGAGAAAGAAACATTATTGAATTAAGATTTTATGAAGGTAAAACGCAGATGGAGGTAGCAAAGGAAATAGCAATTTCCCAAGCACAAGTTTCAAGGCTAGAAAAATCAGCTTTAAAGAGTATGAAGAATTACCTAAGCTTTTAATTTTTCATTACTTTTTTAAGGATATAATTAAATATAGTAGCTTAAAGTTTGACTTGATTTATCAGTATAATGAAAGTCAAACTTTTTTTATTTCAGGAAATAACGTCATATGATATAAAAATACTCCATGAGGAACAAGTAAAGCATAGGAAGTTATCCAATATATGCGACGTATAAATACGACGCATAAATACGATGCTTTGAGGCGTGAGAGTTTGCCTTGGCAGACTCATTGTTCTTATTATAATAGATAATACAGATAAATAATGTGTTTACTGGTAAAACATTACTATATCAGTTGATTTCTTATTGATTTTACTATAACATACTAATTAAAACGAAATTTACAATACATATAAGTGGGGGGTATCGTTAATGAGGAAAAGAAATATAGTATCATATTTCTTAATTGTGGGAGGAGTTTTAGTGTTATCCTATCCCTTTATAGCACAAGCTTTTACGAATTATGAGCAAAAAAAGTTGATGAATGAATATGAGCAAATCATTTTTGAATATAGTAATGGTGAGGATGATATCTTTGCAGATAGTTTGGTAAGTGATGAAAATATAGATAAGGAATCTATTAATAATGAAAATATAAATAATGAAGCTATCGATAGCGAAATAAATCTGTCAGAAGAAGGTAAAAGTATCAGTATTCCATCTCTTAATCATACATATCAAAATACAATGAAGGAAGAGCCTTTCGATGAGGAGATGTCTGAAAAAGATATTATGGTAGATTCAATGGAAGTACTAGATAACTTATTACAGGTAACGAAGGATTCACAGCAAGATGTTACAAAATCTTTAGAAGTTGAAGATTATCTAAGTAGGCAAAAAATTATCGGAATGATAGAAATAAATAAAATTAATCTTAAAATGATTATAGTGGAAGGAACAGATTGGGATAATATACGTGTAACCATCGGTCATATGAGTCAAACAAAGGGTTTTGGTGAGCTTGGTAATTGTGCAATTGCTGGGCATAGAGGAGGCACTTATGGTACATTTTTTAAGCATATTGATAAATTGGAAGAGGATGATGAAGTAAGAATTACAGATCTTAAGGGTAAGGTATATAAATACAAAGTTTATAAACAGTTTGTTACGGAACCTACAGATATGGCTGTTATTGATGATATAGAAGGTGAAAAGACTTTGACCTTGATATCCTGTGAAAATAATGGTGAAGATAGACTTATTGTTTATGCTAAAATGGATTAGAAAAAAATGCACAAAAAAGCATTGTAAAATTAAGCATTATAATTATATACTTTTTTACAAAATTGGGATATAATTCAAATGTAATATAGTAATTAAACTATATATTTTGAGGAGGTTAAATATGAAATTTTGCAAAAAAGTTTTAACTTGTTTTTGTGTGGTAGTGATGATGTTATCGTTTTCATTAACAGCTAGTGCTGCTGTTACCTTACCACATGCTTTCCCAGAAGATCAAGCAAATGATTATGGTGAAGCAACTGCATTAATCATTAAACTTCAAGAAGAAGGCGTAGCAGCTGATGTACAAGGAAAAATTGCCACAGTTGACGTTCACTACAAAGTAGTTACCGATTTTTTTCAACCTCAATTCATAGCAAATAGCGATGGTGTATGGAAGCAATTCCCTGATGAACAACGTTTAGATGGTGTTTTTACTTATGACATTACTGGCCAATTTAAAGCAGAGAATACATATAATGAAATCTGGATCAAAACAGGTTACAAAAATGCAGGTGCTGCATCTGTTGAGCAAATTGATTTTAAAGACGTGGATGGTAATATTATTTTAAGCTATGGTCCAAGTATAGAAGCTACCACTACAGAAGCTGCTGCAGAAACCTTACCTCAAACTGGAACTGCACCTATGGCACTTTTTATAGTGGCTGGAGCTGCTCTTATTATGTTAGGAGTTGCAGTTAAAAAAAATAAACTAGCTTAAAAATACTTAAGGTGCATCGTAAGATGCACCTTTATTTGTGGCTATGTCTTATATACATATTTATTAAAGATGTGATATAATTCTTATTGACAGAATAGAATGGCAATAAGAATGGAGATATCAATGAAGAAAATATTTAATGTTATTTTGTTGTTTATCATGGTACTTGTTTTATTCCTTGCATGTGATGTGAATGATACCATGAGTAATGTAACGATACCCAAAAATGAGAATATAGTAGAAGAAGAGAATCTAGTACAAGATAATAGCGAAAGTACATCAAATAAAAGTACATCAAATAATAATACATCAAATAATAGTACATTAAATAATACTACTCCAAATGATTCATTATCATTAATATCTAGTGAATTAACAATTCATCTAATAGATGTTGGCCAAGGGGATGCTATCTTAATAAAACAAGGTGAATATGCATGTTTAATAGATGGAGGAAATAATGAGGATGGTGAATCTGTAAGTAGATATTTAAGAGAAAATGGCGTGAAGAAATTAAATTACATAATTGGCACTCATCCACATGAAGATCATATAGGTGGTTTGGATGTTGTTATTAATAGTATAGATGTAGAAAAAGTTATTTTACCGGATTACACAGTGACTACTAAGACCTATAAAGATTTATTAATGGCGATTAAAGAAAAAGATTTAAAAATAACGCTAGCAACTTTAGGAGATGAATATACATTAGGTGATAGCAAATTTACAATTATAGCACCTGTTAATAAGGATTACGGTGACAATCCAAATAACTATTCTGTAGGTATAAAACTAGAATATGGCAAGACTACATTTATATCTGTAGGAGATGCTGAAATCACTGCGGAGAAGGATATACTAGCTACAGGCGTTGATTTAACAGCAGATATATTAAAAGTTAGTCATCATGGTTCTCACACTAGTAGTAGCGTCGAATTTTTACAAGCAGTGGATCCTATTTATGCAGTTATTAGTGTTGGAGAGGATAATAAATACGGTCATCCAAGTAGTAATGTAGTTACTACTCTTTTAGAAGATGATGTTCAAGTATATCGTACAGATGAGCAAGGTACAGTAGTAATCACCTGTGATGGTGAACATGTAACATTTAAATGTATACCATCACAGGATGCTAAGGAAGAAAAGCTTGAAGCTAAGAAGGAGATTGTTTATATTACAGAATCCGGAAGGAAATATCATAGACCATCTTGTAAATTTTTAAATGATAGTAAATTGGAAATTCATAAAGATGATGCTATAAGCAAAGGATATACTTCTTGTAAAGTATGTAATCCATAAGTAATAAGCTAATAATTCTATAATAATTATTATGTCTAATTTTTAATCTTTTGTTAAACTACAATGTAATTTATAAAAATGGTGTCTTGATGATACATTTTTCGATGTCAATATCTACCAATATAACATCTGTACCGATTTGTTTTATATCAGCAAAACATATTGCATATTCATGTTCTCTGCCAAGTATACCCCATACTTTGCAAGGACCTGGAACAATTATTTTTGTTATGATACCGGTACAGATGTCAAATTCGATATCACATACATAACCTAGTCGTTCACCGTCTCTGCAATTAATGACTTCTTTTTGTTTTAGATTACATAATCTCATACCTTACCTACCTTTCTCTAACTATTGTCTCAATAAGGAATTCTATATTACTATATATAATCTGATATTAGGTTATGGTTCCATAAATAGTTTTAAAATATTTCGACAAATATTGTCTGATATATTCATTATACCTAAATATATGAAAGATTCACCATTTATATGTAGAAAATCCCTTGACCTAAAGGTGAAACTTCAATATAATCAAGGTAATATGGATAATTGAAAAATATAATTCGATTTTATTTATAGGCACTAATTGGTGCAGATTTTTTTAATAGGAGGGAATTTATGAAGTGCCCATTTTGTGGACAGGAAGATACTAGAGTAATTGATTCAAGACCAGCAGATGATAACAACTCGATTCGAAGAAGACGTCAATGTGATAAATGCAAAAAAAGATTTACAACTTATGAAAAAGTGGAAGCGATACCACTTGTGGTAATTAAAAAAGACAATAATAGAGAGCCTTATGACCGCCAAAAAATAGAGGCTGGTATTTTCCGTTCCTGCCATAAAAGACCAATATCAGTGGAGCAAATTAATAAGCTTGTTGATGAAGTAGAAAATGTAATCTTTAATATGGAAGAGAAAGAAGTTCAAAGTACTAGAATTGGTGAAGTTTTAATGGATAAATTAAAAGATTTAGATCCAGTGGCATATGTTCGTTTTGCCTCCGTATATCGTGAGTTTAAGGATGTAAATACATTTATGAATGAACTTAAAAAAATTCTTGATAGTGATATTAAGGTTTAATTAGGTGTTACTTATTAGAGAGCCATAGGCTCTCTTTTTTTGAAAATATTTCCTTGTGCTACTATAAATAATTTGTTATACTTAGCTAGGATAAAGGTACTTTCATAAGGAGAGATTATGAAAGGAGAATTTATGTTTAGTAAAGCGTATAGTGCTGCAATACAAGGGATAGATGGATTTATAGTTAGTGTTGAGGCCGATGTTGGTGATGGTCTTCCTTTGTTTGATATGGTTGGTTTAGTTGTCAAGACTTATAAATGCTATAATATATTTGATATATTAGGTTGAAAAGCCCAGATAGATTAACTATACTGGGCTTTAATTGTATCTAATGTTTTCTTTAAAGAATCTAGGTCTTTTCTTATGTTGGTAGTAAGAGGTTCTTTTAATAGCATATACTCAGGTACTGTCTGTGTATCAGTTGAATAATCTGCCGGGTTGATATTAAGTATTTGACTAGCAAGTGCAGTTGTCTTTAGGACGGGTACAAATTGTGGTTTAGGTGGCTCATATACTCCGCTTTCAGGGCGAGCATTTACACCATATACATAAATCTTATCAATAATAGTAAATAAATTAGAAGGGTCATAAGTTTTAGCTGAATTATCAATTAAGTCTACAATATCATAGCAGTTTTTTAGTGCTACATATGATTCATCTAGGTATGCTGTAGGTTCTTTTGTCAAAATATTATATTTTAGTGTATTCTGATTAATGTTACTTTCTATAAGAATAATTGATTTTTCAAGTGCATCCTTGTTTGCAGTTTTACTGGAAGCAGCACGGATATAAAGGCTTTGTAAAACTTCGTTATCTTCTTCAAGTTTAGATTTTAAATCACTTATTTCTGAGGAACTTACAGCATTATTCAATGATTTTATATTATTTCTTATAAAGTTCATAAGTTTAAGTGCCAACTTTACACTGTCTTGACTTATAAGTGTGTGGACTTCATTAGCACATAACTTTTCAATGTATTCTTCTATTTGATAATCAAAAACGTTGGTATTCCTACACACATCGACACCTTTTAATTTTTTTATTTTGCAGTTGTAGTAGCCTTTACCATCGTTGCTTTTATTATGTATATAAGTAGCACCACAACCACCACATATAAACCTGCCCTTGTATTTTGTAGGATGAGAGCGATACATTCCCATAGTTTTGTACTCACCTGCACGTACTGCTCTTTTTTTAGTGCATAAATCAAACAGCTCTTTGCTGATAATTGGCTCAATTAAAGATGGTACATAAGTCATAGTCTTTTCATAACCATCACGAATCTTAGGACCTTCATTTCGATTAAACACAGTACCATGGTCATATTTACCGAAATTATTTGCACCAAAATATTTTTCATTTTCAATAATATGTTTAATAGTAGTTTGCGCAAAAGGCTTACCTTGTCTTGTACGTCTACCTAACACATCATTAAGCATAGTTAGTAGAGTAGCAAAGCCTAATCCAAAATTATCTTTCTGTGGGCATTCTGAACACTTAAACTCACAGGGTATCAGTGGTTCAGGCTCTTTTGTGTTTGTTATTGTATAACAACCATTATACAGCCTAAATATTTCCACTATAATTTCAGCTTCATTAGGTACTTTAACAAGTCTGTTATTTTCTTCTCCAGTTTCCTTTTTGGGTAAATATTTATATCCATACAATTTATGATTTGTTCTAACTGTACCTTTATCTCTACTTCTACGGTTACCATCAATAAGTTTTCGGCTCAAGTCCCTTGAATACATTTCGTCAAAGTTTAGTAATAGTTGAATTATGGCTATATCGTCAGAATTTCTAGTACTTTTGTTTATATCTAAAAAGTCTATATAAACTTTTAAATCTGCTAGTTCTTTAATTATGGTAGAAGCATCTATGTTACGTGCAAATCGAGAAGTATCTTTAACAAGAATGGTATTAAATTTTGGTGAAACACCTGATGGAATAGTTACAAATTTTGTATGAAGTTTAATTTCACCTGTAAGTTTATTTTTATGTGCATCATTTTCAATTTTCTGTATCTCTAGTCCAGCATCTTCCAACATCTGCTTAAACTCTTTGCGTTGTAGTAATTTTGTACCACTTGTTTTATCACTATAAATCTTATATAGTTCATATTTCTCACTTCTTTCAACATAATCACGCATAAATATTTCTTGGTCAGAGTAGCTTTTGTCTTGTAGTTCATCCTTAGTACTTACGCGTCGGTATATTGCACACAATTCTTTTTGTTCTTCCATAAAAACACCTCTCTTTCATATGGTTAGTGACCTAAATATATAATAGTAGGTTTTACCTATAAAATCAAGGAAAACACTGTACAACATAAGAAAGAGACGTTATACTGTGACCAAAATAAACCAATTGATAAGGTGGTGATTTTCTTGATTGATATTGAAAATGAACTTAAAATAGCACAAATAGAGTATATAAAGAAACAACTAAATATCTTATACACTATGTACTACAATGAAAGGGTTGACTATGAGTATGATAAAATTTGTGCAGCCTATGACGAGATGTTAGAGAGGACCGAAATGGTAGACGAACTGTATATACTATATAAACAGTATTACCAAAGTGCTTTAAATTACCTTTTTAGGGACGAAGCATACGAGGAAACTACAGTGTATATGAACTGTGACACAGAAATAGAAAATGAATTAACAGATGAAAATTTACCATTTGACTAAAATGAAAATTAAGTGGTCATATAAAAACACATATAAAATAATAAAAGGGAGAGAGAGATAATGGAAAAGAAAACAACATTAAGAGAACTTATGAAGATGATGGTACCGGAAGTATTGAAAGAAGAACATTTGTTAGAAGAACAACAGAATGGCTTAGTAGAGTTTATGTTAGATAACAGCCATGTTATATATGAAAAGGGTAAGTTAAGCCTTTTGTATGGTAACACGCTAGGAGTGGGTATAGACAATAAAGATAAGCC
>JAFAEB010000198.1 GCA_023424235.1 Bacillota bacterium | reverse complement strand
GTCCATCCAATTCAATGCTATTTGAAACCACAGATATTATTGAGACATTTGTATTTCGTTCTATGATTAATAATTTTAATTTTACCCAAGCAAGTGCTGTAGGATTATATCAATCCATATTTGGATTTTTAGTAGTTATGGGATGTAACTGGCTGGTTAAGAAAATTGATAGTGACTATGGATTGTTTTAGGAGGGGATGGCATGAGCGTAAAAACAGCACGTAAAAATAAGATTAAATTAGACATATCCGATGTAATTGTAAGAGGATTTTCCTACCTTTTTATATCCATATTATCAATCCTATGCTTAATCCCATTTATCTTAATGATATCAACATCATTTAGCACTGAAAGTATGATATTAAGAACAGGATTTACCTTAGTCCCTAAGGGATTTACCACACATGCTTATGATTTACTTCTTACCAATTCAAAAGAGTTACTAGGGGCTTATGTAGTAACAATTGTTATGACAGGTTTAGGTACAGCACTCGGTTTATTTATTATTTCAATGACAGGATATGCCTTACAAAGACAGGACTTTCCTTTTAGGAATCATATATCCTTTTATATTTATTTTACAACATTATTTTCTGGAGGTTTAGTTCCATATTATTTATTGATTTCTAAGTATTTAGGACTTAAGGATAATTATTTATCTGTATTTTTACCACTTTTAATGTCACCATGGCTTATTATTTTAATGAAGAATTTCATTAAAGCAATACCCTATGAGATTACAGAATCAGGGAAAATTGATGGAGCAGGAGATATAGCTATATTCTTAAAATTAATTTTACCTATGTTAAAACCAGCACTAGCAACCATTGGACTTTTTTTAGCCTTATCGTATTGGAACGAGTGGTATAATTCTATGTTATTTTTATCAGCTTCGGTAGAATATAGACCATTACAGTATCATTTGTATAAAATTGTAAATACGGTTCAATCCTTAAGAAATTCTGTTGCAGGTTCTAATGTTCCTGTTACATCCTTACCATTAGAAACCTTAAAAATGGCAACAGCAGTCGTAGCAACAGGTCCAATTATATTCTTATATCCATTTGTACAAAAGTATTTTATTGCAGGTATTACTGTAGGTGCAGTAAAAGGTTAAGTTGATGCTTTTCTTCAATAGAAGAGAACATATAGAGAGCAAATAAAAGGAGGATTTAAAAATGGGGAAAAAGATGAAACGCATTACTTGTTTATTGCTGTTAATAGCCATGTCATTTGGATTAATAGCATGTGGTAGCAAAAGCAAATCAACTTCTGGGAAGGTTGATACATCTGAGCACGTAAAAATTAAATTTGTTGTATTAGGTAACAAACCTACAAATGGACAGCTTGAATTAGTAATGGCAGAGCTCAACAAGAAATTAACAGAAAAAGTAAATGCAGAATTAGAACTATATTGGGTTGAATGGGCAGATTGGCAAACACAATATAACTTATTATTAGCATCTGGTGACTCTTCAATTGATTTAATTGGTACTGCAACTGACTGGCTTGATGCATGGCCAAACTCTAAAAAAGGTGCTTTCCTTGAGTTAACAGATGATATGCTTAAAACATATGCACCAAAAACTTATGAATCAGTTTCAAAAGAACATTGGGATATGTGTAAATACAATGGTAAAATTTATATGATTCCTGAAAATAATTTTGCTCAATGGACAAATCACGGATTTATGTATCGTGGGGACTGGGCTAAACAATTTGGTCTAGCAAATGGAGTTAATAGCTTTGGAGAATTAGGTCAATACTTTGCTGGTATTAAGAAGAATTTCCCTGATGTTATTCCTTGGGATGCATCTGCTAGTGGTCAGGCATTTGGTCAACAATTATCAGGTGGTTACTTCCAATCTAACACAAAGACATTATTTATTGATGGTCTACCAGTACCTATTTTCTTTGGTGCATCTAAAGATGATGTATTTACCTTAGTATCACCTTATATGGAAGGTAATGAATATATTGAATTTGCAAAATTAATGAAATCCTGGGACGAAGCAGGATATTGGAGAGAAGACGTTCTAAACTACACTGGTGATACTCGTGAAGCATTCTATGCGGGTCAAACTGGTGCAGATCAACATCATACACAAACATTCTATACAGGCGTACGTCCTGGTATGGATGAAAAACAACCAGGTTCTGATGTACAATTCTTCTCTTTCTCAGAACCAAGTAAAAATCTTACAAACCTAGTTATTACTCACGGTGCTTGTGCTGTTGGTGCAGCTTCTAAAAACCCTGAGAGAGCATTAATGGTTTATGATTTATTACGTAATGACGAAGAAATTTATCGTTTATTTAACTATGGTATTGAAGGTGTTAACTATATCGTAACCAAAGATGGCAAACTAGATCGCCCTGAAGGCTATGATGAAACACAACATTCTTACAGTTCTAACTTCTGGTATGGAAGAAATGATGAACTAGAACTTGATAATGTTAACTGGTATAGTGGTAAAGATGAAATATTTGCAAAATATGCTTCTTATGCAATTGATTATCCTTATTCACAATTAGTTTTTGAAACAGATTCAGTTGCTTCTTACTTAGCGAATATGTCAGATGTTTATACTAGTTATGTAACTGCTATTGCTTTTGGTAAAGCTGGTGACCCTGTTACAGCAGTTGAAAACTTTAGAAAAGATATGAAAGCTGCTGGATATGATGAGGTATTTAAGGTATTACAAGAGCAATTAACGGCATATAAAGAATATCTTGGTAAATAATTTAAATATGATATATGATTATATTTAGTTTTATTAGGTAATATTAGATGTGAAACAATAGCTGCTGCACTAGTGGTAAAAAACACTAGTGCTCAGCTTTTTATTTTTCTTTTATAATGCAATAGTCATGTACAAAAAAATTGCTTATAAAATAGCTTACAATTTTTATTTTTTATGCTATAATAATATGTAAATACTAGAAATATTGGTATTTTAACTTAAGAACAAAATTTACGTTCTTATTTATATCTTCATAGGATGTAAAAATAGGATAACTGAATATGTTAACATTTCATCTTAAATAGAAGGATAATAAATCTTTTTAAGTGAACTATATAAATAGCACATCACTTCTAGAAAGTGATAGTATATATGAAAAAGAAAGGATGAATATATTATGTTAAATCAAGAAGTAGCTAGATTATTAAACGAACAAATTAATAAAGAATTTTACTCTGCATATCTTTATATGGATATGGCAAATTACTATTCAGATGAAAGTCTAAATGGATTTGAAAACTGGTTTTTTATTCAAATGCAAGAAGAAAGAGATCACGCATTATTATTCCGTCAGTACTTATTAAACAATGGAGAATCAGTTAAATTAATGGAAATTGGAAAACCAGATAAAACATATGAAAGTTTCCGTGATCCACTTGTATATGCCTTAGAACATGAGCAATATGTTACAGCTTCTATTAATGATATTTATGAAGCAGCATATAAAGTAAAAGATTTCCGTACAATGCAATTCCTTGATTGGTTCATTAAAGAACAAGGAGAAGAAGAGAAGAATGCAGATGATAATATTAAAAAATATGATTTATTTGCAGGAGATCCAAAAGGCTTATATATGCTAGATAATGAATTAAAAGCACGTGTATATACAGCACCTTCTTTAGTATTAGATTAGTTAATAATAATAACATTAAAACCTAGACATAAAAATGTCTAGGTTTTTTTATTAGACTGCATTATTTAAAACGCTATAGTTGTATTATAAATAAAGGTGTTTTGAAGTAAGGTGATAGGGAGGGTTTATGAGTGATTTTATAGATAATAATTGGATTGAAGAGATTGTAAAAAAATATTCAAATATGCTTTTTAGAATTGCATATACCTATATGAAAAATGTAGATGATTCTGAAGATATAGTACATGATGCATATATGATAATAATGCAAAAGAAGCCTAACTTTGTTAGCGAAGAACATACAAAAGCTTGGCTAATACGAGTTACAATTAATCTTTGTAAAAACAAATTAAAGACTTCATGGTTTCAAAGACGAGTACCAATGGATGAAAGTATACCATTTACAAAAGAAGAAAATGAAGTCATCAGTGCTATAAAGCAACTACCAAGTAAATATTCAAGTATCATATTTTTATATTATTATGAAGGGTATAGTATAAAAGAAATAGCAGGAATATTAAGTAGTAATGTATCGACCGTTTCCTCTTGGCTACAAAGAGGAAGAAAGCAATTAAAACAAATATTAAAGGAGGACTTTGATTATGAAGAAGGAAATTTATAATTCAGCTATGGATAAAGTAACACCAAGTGATGAATTTATAGATAATCTTATTAAGATTATGATAGAAAAAGATTCAAAAACACAAAAAACAAAAGCAAAGAACTCATTTTGGCTTAAGTTAACTTATCAGAAAGCTTTCATCAGTTTAGCGATAATAGTTATATGTATTTTTACTGTATATCGATTTGATAATATACAAGATACTAAAATAGATGATATAGTAGAAAACGATAAAGTATTAGATAATAGTAATATAACAGACGATAATACGATATCCGGAGAGTTTAAAATAACAGGAACTCAGGATGGGGAAGCTTCTTATATTTCAGTAGTATATATAGACGGTTATGCTTATAGCCCAAATGAATGGTTTCGTTATTCATACTATGGATATAATGATAATACTTATGAATTAGAAGAAAAAATCGGTGAAGTAACTCTAGATTTAAAAGGGCTTAGATACACAGGGACTCCACCAGATTATTCTAGCACATATGATGTCGGAACACCAATTTACAAAGTAAAGGGGATTAATATAAGTAGAGCAATATCGGTGGAGATATTAGGTCAAAATATGCTATTTTATCGTGAAAGAAAAGTAGCAGCGGATAAAGAATCTATTGGATTAATATTAAATGAAGTATTTCAAATGATTTCTACAGGTGAGTTAGAATCTGTGGAATTGCGAAGTGAAATGGATGGTTCATTTAGTAGAAGTACAACAAGAGAGGAATTACTTAATTTAATAAAGAATGAATTACCAAGTCTTCCTCTCCTAAATAGACATGAAATTATAAGTGCTATAAAGGATGACGCTTCAAATATACGAGTTCCAATAAATCTTATATTTAGTGATGGTGCAATGATTAATATGCAATTTTATCCTGAAAAACAAACAGCCTATGTATTTGGTGGTAATGTAGTAGTAAGTAAAGAGTTAAGCGATTTGGTTTTTAAGTTTTATAATGAAGGAGACGAGTACTTAAGAATTCTTGACCTACTCCCATTAAAAGAAGAGGAGGTTAATTATCTCTTTCTAGAGGATTTGAAAATGGGTATCAGTAAAGATGAGAAAGAAGTAAGATGGTCCATTACACCATTATATAGTATATTTGGGTTTTATAGTGTAGATAGTAGTAGCTACAATAATGAAAAACAAATATACTCTATATCAATAGGAAGAAGTAAAGAAGATACAATCACACTTAATTTCTATGAAAAAGAAGACAGGAATTTATTACTTGAACTAAATGGAAAATACTACACTTCAATAAAAGGAAAATTAACATATGACGTGCTAAATAGTTATATGAATAGCTACACGAATTAGAATAATCTAATAACTATGAATTGGATTAAGTATATAATTAATGTAAATATTTTCAGTCAATAATAAAAGAGCCAAAAGGTTAACTCTGTTCACCTGTGAAGGAGAATGTTAAAATAACCTTTTGACACTTTGTATTTATTTATTATTTTGTAAAAGTCTATATATAC
>JAFAEB010000191.1 GCA_023424235.1 Bacillota bacterium | reverse complement strand
TTATGGTATCGTGTGCCATGGGGTTATTACTAAGGTTTGACTTAAATCCATATAAAGTTGATTTGATATTTATCAACACAATATGGAAGTATATACCGATACATATTGTAATTACTATCTTTATCTTTTATTTTTTTAAGTTATACCATAGTCTATGGACCTACGCAGGTGTAATTGAGATGCAAAATGTAGTTTCTGCATGTGTTATATCATCAATAATACAATTTGTAGGTATACGTATATTACAATACCCTATCCCTAGAAGCTATTATTTCCTATCTGGTGGAGTTATGATATTTCTTATGATAGGTAGCCGTTTTGCGTATCGGCTCTTACGTAATACAATCCGTAAGTATCGAAACATAGGTAATGAAAAAAGGGTAATGATAATTGGTGGTGGAAATGCTGCTAACATAATCATAAAAGAGATATCAACAAGTAGACACATTGATAATACTACTGTTAAGTGTATTATTGATGATGCCTTAGATAAACAAGGTAGATACATACAAGGTGTTAAAGTAGTAGGTACAAGAAATAATATAGTTGAATATACTAATCATTATAATATTGATGAAATCATAATAGCTATGCCTTCTGCTCCTAAGGTGGTAATTAAAGAAATTATTGATATATGTAAAGAAACGAATTGTATTCTAAAAATACTTCCAGGCGTCTATCAATTCATGACTGGAGAAGTTAGTATTAGTAAATTACGAAAAGTAGAGGTGGAAGACTTATTAGGTAGAGAACCTATTAAAGTTGATTTAAATTCTATAATGAACTATGTTAATGATAAGGTTGTATTAGTTACTGGTGGAGGCGGTTCAATTGGAAGTGAATTATGCAGGCAAATAGCAGCACACCAACCTAAACAATTAATTGTAGTTGATATTTATGAGAACAATGCCTATGATATACAACAAGAACTACTAAAAAAACATCTAAATCTAAATTTGGTTGTACTAATTGCTTCAGTGAGAAACAAACTTAGACTTGATTCAATTTTTGATACTTATAGACCGAATATTGTATATCATGCTGCAGCTCATAAGCATGTGCCCCTTATGGAGACAAGTCCTAATGAAGCTATTAAGAATAATGTATTAGGTACTTGGAACACGGTAACTGCAGCTGATAAGTATAATGTGGGACGTTTTGTATTAATATCTACGGATAAAGCAGTTAATCCAACTAATATTATGGGAGCATCAAAACGTATTTGTGAGATGATTGTCCAAACCTATAATAATCGTTCTAAAACGGAATTTGTGGCAGTACGCTTTGGTAATGTATTGGGTTCTAACGGTAGTGTTATACCTTTATTTAAGAAGCAAATTGCTGCAGGTGGACCAGTAACTGTAACCCACCCTGATATTATACGCTACTTTATGACAATTCCTGAGGCGGTATCATTAGTATTGCAAGCAGGGGCTTATGCAAAGGGCGGAGAAATCTTTATATTAGATATGGGTGAACCAGTTAAAATTGTTGATTTAGCAACAAATCTTATTCGATTATCGGGATATATTCCTGGTGAAGATATCGATATAAAATTCACTGGTCTAAGACCAGGTGAAAAATTATATGAAGAGCTACTTATGAAAGAAGAAGGTATGCAAGATACCGACAATAAATTGATTCATATTGGTAAACCTATACAAATAGATGAAGTACAATTCTTGATGCAATTAGAAGAATTAAGGGTATTATGTGAGTTAGAAACGACAGATATTCGTACTCATATACAAAAAATTGTACCTACATATGTAATACAGAAGGAATTAGAAAATAAATTAGTTTATGATAATAGAACTACAGCTGCTATTAAAAAGATACATACATATGGTAAGACAGTACAGGTTAACCATTAAAATTAATATTTTATAAGTTTTAAAAAACCGTTTATAAGCAGTTTATAATAAACGGTTTTTTGAACTAACTCTTATAAACGTAAATGCATACATAATCTCAGTTACAGATAAGGTTTGTTCTTTTAATCTGGTGGTTATTACTCGAACTTTCTATAATCAAATGAGTTTAACACAATTACTTACAATGAATATTTGAATAAATTGGAAATTAATAATTTGTTGTTAGTTTTAGACTTCACTATAACATCCATTTTAACAATTCCATTAAATTGAAGTTATAATCTCAACTCTAATATAATTATATATTGGTGCAATACAATTCAATTAAAATAGTATCTTTTACATTTTCTTATAAGGTAGTAGACTTCTTTAATAACTATTTATTTTTCTTCAAAAACTCCTTCTCCCCATAATTTCTTTCACAGTAGGAACTTTTAGTAATATTGGCATTAGTACAATAGATAGTATAATTCCAAACACATTCTGTATTAAATTAAACCCAACTCCTGTTAATGCGGTAGGTAATCCAAGTCCTAGTAGGTAAGCTTCAAAGATAAGATATCCTCCAGTCACAATAAATCCTGTAACGATTCCACTAATAAGGATAGGAAGTAGACTAAACTGATATGTTTTTTTATTTCCTACTTTGCTTATACTAATATAAAGTAGACTACTTAAGAATGCCGCAAATCCTTTAATGATTAAGGTTGCTAATGCAAAACTTGCATAACCGGAAAAGACATCCGCTAACATAGACCCTATTCCAGCTGCAAGGCCACCATATATTGGGCCTAATATAATACCAGATAAAATTACGATACTGTCTCCTGGATGGATATAGCCACCAGTTACAGAAGGTATCTTTATACTCATGGTAGCTACCATGGTCAGTGCAGTCATCAGTGCTGTAATAATAAGTTTTCTTAATTTCATATCTCTCAATTTTACACCTCTTTTTCTAATTATTTATATCTTTGCTTATAGTTAATACTTTAAAAGTACATAGGAAGCAAATTATTTCTCATTATTTCAAGTAAATATAAAAATCTCATTTTATCTATCTAGTAAATATAAAAATCTTGTTTCATCTTTCTAGTAATATTTAAAATCTTACTCTATCATCTAGTAAATCTTAAATCTTGTTTCATTTATCTAGTAATATTTTAAATCTCATTCTATCTATCTAGTAAATCTTAAAATCTTGTTTCATCTTTCTAGTAATATTTTAAAATCTCATTCTATCTATCTAGTAAATCTTAAAATCTTGTTTCACCTATCTAGTAATATCTTAAAAATCTCATTCTTTTTTTCAGGAAATATTATTTTTTTATCTATCTATCTTATATTAAATACTTTAAAAACTTTTCTTGGTTTATTATAAATACTATAAAGTATCCTTATTTCTTTATTGTAGATACTTTAATATATATTTGGTATGTTTTAAAGTGCCAGTATTAAATATATTAACAGAGCCAGTTTGTGATTTTATCCTAACTTTCATAGACTTGCTAGGATTGACAAACATATATGTGAAGTCTATAATGATCCTAAATAAGATTTACCAATTTTATGTGAAGTTAACAAGAATATAATATTCTAAGTTAGTACATATGTAAGCCCTATATTTATAAATCTGTACAAAAAGTATTCATTTGTAACGGAAGAAAGCAGAACAAAAAATTAAGATAACAAGTATTCCTTGCACATACTAATCTCACAAACGAAGCTTACAAGCTGAGGTTATAAGTTATGTCTACAAGCAAAAAATATCTGTAAATACCATATAGCTATAATAGTTATAATTTAATCAAATTCAGAGGAGGATATAAACATGGATTATGCTAGGTTAAATCACCTTAAACCGATTATGCAAAACGAAATTGATAATGGATACATAAGTGGTGCAGCAGTACGTATTTTACATAAGGGCAGTATTGTTTACGAAGACGAACTTGGATTTATGAACAAAGAAGAGGGGAAGGCGGTTAGAAAGGATACCATATATCGTATGTTTTCAATGTCTAAGCCTGTAACAGCTGTAGCTACCATGATTCTGTACGAGAGAGGTTTAATAAATCTCTTAGACCCAGTTTCCAAGTATTTAGAAGGCTTTAAAAACCAAAAGGTATGGAAAAAGGATGGCTTAGTGCCTGTTAAGAAAGAGGCAACCATTTGGGATCTACTAAATATGACCTCTGGCTTACCATATCCAGATGCAAGTTTTGAGTCAGGTAGATTAATGGATAAGCTATTCATAGAGGTAGAGAAGGAACTTAAAGCAGGTAAGCCTGTTAGTACCATAGAATTTGCTAATAGAATGGGGCAAGTGCCGTTAGAGTTTCATCCAGGTAAGAGATGGAGATATGGGGTGTCAGCTGATATTCTAGGCGCTGTTATTGAAGTGGTTGCTAAGAAATCTTTTGGTGATTTCTTAAAAGAGGAAATATTTGAGCCTCTAGGTATGGTGGATACTTCCTTTTATGTTCCAGAAGACAAGCATGAAAGATTTGCAGAAATTTATGAATATATGAATGATAGAAAAGAATTAATACCATGTAGATGGAACTTCCTTGGATTAAATGATTTTAAGTCAAAGCCAGCCTTTGAATCCGGTGGTGCTGGCTTAGTATCAACCATTGATGACTATTCCAAATTTGCATCTATGCTACTTAATAAGGGTAGTTTAGATGGAAAACGTATACTTGGGAGAAAAACAGTAGAGTATCTAAGAACCCCTTGCTTACAAGGTGAGAGAGCAACCTATAAAGATTGGGATTCTATGGTGGGATATGATTATGGTAATCTAATGAGAGTATTAACAGACCCAGTTGAAGCTGGTTCTAATGCAAGTAAAGGTGAATTTGGATGGGATGGCTGGACAGGTAATTACTTCTTTATAGACCCTACAGAAGAACTTATTTTTCTATATGCAATCCAGAATTGCAATGGTTCAAATCCACTGTTAATGAGAAGATATCGTTCAATTATTTATAGTGCAATTGAGTAGGAATTTTGCTGGGCAGATAAAGGGACTAGCCTATATCCTATATAGGAAAACACGGATAATATGCAGATACTAAGCTCTAAAGAGTCATGCAGAAGGAACTGCAAGTATATAAAGTTTCATACAATGATCTAAATTCTCAACATGAATATAAAATCTATACCAAGCTATAAAGATAGTATAAAATTTATTCCTATACAACAAAGATGAAGGAGTATAACAATTGACTAATCGAAAGAACAAAAGATGGATTTATTTAACACATTTTACACCAATACTTTCCATCACTATAGTACTTATAATTGCTTGTATGTATTTAAATCCATCCTCTTATAAGATGGTTGAGGCAGCGGCAAAAAAGTCTTATACGGTAACAACAAAATCGAAGCCATATAAGAACAATTTTACGAAATATTCTACCTATAACAATAAGACAAACCATTACTACATGCTTCGCTCTTATTTTGAATTATTAGAAGAGCAAGGTGGCGGTACATTAAACCTTTCAAAAGGTACTTATGTAGTTACCAATACCCTTTATGTGCCATCTAATGTTACTGTTGTTTTAAAGCCAGGAGCAGTTATAAAGAAAGGGAATGATACAGGTACCAAAGCATTACAGCCTTCGAAATCATTACTTCAGTTTATTGCACCTAGTAAATCAAGTAAAGTAAGTGTAGCAACGAAATATAATGGGGAGAAGAACATTACGATTAAGGGTGGTAAAGGTTCTGCCATAGATTTAGATTACTCGAAAGATACTACAGGTATTATTATTGGACATTCACAAGATATAACCATTGAAGGATTAACATTTAAAAATATGTTCAATGGTAGCTTCATCAAAGTAGCTGCTACGAAAGACCTACTCATTCGTAACAATACCTTTATGAACCACAAGGATTCGGATAGTAATACGAGAGAAGCGATAGGGATCGAGCTACCAGATAGCGTAACGAATTCCTTTAATTATTCCTGGAGTAAAAATGATAAGACAGTATCAATGGATATTACCATTGAAGATAATACATTTAAAAATCTTGAACGAGCAATTGGTT
>JAFAEB010000167.1 GCA_023424235.1 Bacillota bacterium | reverse complement strand
GTGTTAAAGGTATACCTAGTAAAGGGAACCCATGAACTTGCCATCAGGACAAAAATATCATGAAAATTATTTAGAGTTGGGTTCCTAACAAAAAATCTTGGTGGAAATACAAATAGTTCTTCTAGTGGTTTTAAAGAATTACTAATTGCATATAGTAGAGGTAATCCCATAAAAGCACCAACAAGTACAAGTACAATAATATTTAGACTATCTCCAGCAATACTTCGATTGGGTGCTTTCTTTTTAATTCTAAACTTCATTTTTTTAGTTTCCATTTAAGCCCCTACCTTTCTTAAAAGGAATTGTACTAATTTATTACATATAACCATGGTTAAAAATAATAGGGTAGCAATTGCAGATGCATAACCCATTTCAAAACGAATGGAACCATAGTCAATTAGGTGTGAAACAACAGTATGCGCTGCATAATTCACACTAGGAAAACCTGCTAAGGCTGCTAGGGAATCATGAATTGCAAAAGATGAGGTAATGGTCATAACCGCACCAAACATTAATTGTGGTTTCATGGATGGTAGGGTGATAAACCATAATTCCTGCCATCTATTCTTAACCCCATCTACATATCCAGCCTCATATAAGCTTCTATCTACATTTTGTAATCCAGCAATAAAGGATAAAAACCCAGTCCCAAGACTCATCCATAAAACAACTATAACTAAGATAGGCATAATGTATTTTTCATCTTGGAACCATAAGATTGGCTCATATATAATACCTAGTTTCATTAACCATCCATTTATAAATCCATAAATATCACTTGAGAAAAAGATTCCCCATACAATAAAGGCTTGGCCTGATATAGTTGGTGCATAAAAGATAAGGGTCATAACAGCTCTTACCTTTGGTGGTAATTCATTTATTAGCCATGCAAATAATAAAGCAGCTATATATCCTAAGGGTCCCGTAATAATTGCATACAGGAAGGTATTTTTTACCGCTGTTAAAAATACATCGTCTACAAAAAATAAATTTATGTAATTCTGCCATCCAATCCAATCTGGTTCTTCCAAAATATTAAAGTAAGTAAAACTTAGTACCATGGAAGAAATAACTGGTATGAGATAAAATAATGTGAATAACAGGCAAAACGGTGCTATAAATAGATAAGATATCTTTTTTCTTCTCATTTCTTTAAAGGTTAGCTTTATTCTTAATTTCATATAATTTATAATCATATTTTTATCATTCTTTGTAGTAATCTCTTTTTTCATAAAACACCACCTCCTCTTATTCTGAAATACTTAATCCAAACTCTTTTCTCTTATTCATAATCTCATTATTAATTATCTTCACAAAATCCTCTAAGGTTTCTCTTGGATCTTCCATATTGTTATAAACAGTGTAAAAAGCATTGGTAATATGTCGTTCTGTAAAATATCCTCCTGGTACCTCTGGTAAGGCTTTAACATATTCTAATTGTTTTTTTAGTTCTGTATAATCCCTATTGGTCCATGGTAACTTATCGAGAGCTTTCATATTAGCAGTTGCTACACGGCCTGCTACACCTAGAATATTTTCTATTTCATTACCATAACTTGTTTGTGTCTCTTCACTTACCCACCACTTTAAAAACTCCCAAGAGTCTTCTTTTTTATCGGAAGTGTTTAAGATAACTGACGATGTTACCCATGCAGATACTGATTTATTTAGCTTATTCTCTTCCTCTATTAAACCTGGTACTGTTGTAAATCCCCATAATCCTTTTATTTCAGGAGCAAATACGGATAAATAGTTAAAGTTAGTGTAATCTCCTATGGCAAGTGGCATTTCACCAGTTCGAAAACGGTTTGCAAATTCAAAACGAACTGGCATTTTGTAATTCGTATAGTTGGATGTCCATTGCTTAAATGCTTTTACCGCTTCTTCTGAATCTAATGCACTTGTAATTCCGTCCTGATTATAGTACTTGCCACCATTTTGATATAAAAACATAGCAAAGGTAGTATAATCTGGAAACACACCTACATTCATATTATTCTTTTGTAACACAGCTAAACACTCATAGAATTCATCCCATGTATTAGGTACTTTTAATCCAAGTTCTTTTAGGATATCTGCACGATAAAACATAACATGGAAAGACATGGTTTGTGGTAATGCGTATACTCCATTATCTAATTGAAAGGATGTTAGGGCTTCTGGTAAAAAGTCTTTCACTACCTCTTTATAATCTGGAAAAATCGTTAAGTCCGTTACTGCATTACGTAGTGCGTAATTAACCGGTTCTTTACCAGCTAAATTTAAAGCTACATCCGGTCCTCTACCAGCTAATGTCGCTGATAGGAGTACATCGCTATTAACTAACTTCACATTAACTGGAATATTGGAGTTCGGTACAAAATAATTATCCACTAAATTTTTAATAACTTGAGCTTGATCTCTACCACTTCCAGTTGAACTAGTAACTGCTCCCCCGCTAGCTAATATCCAAACATCAATGGCTTCCCCTTCATATACTTCACCTATACTATCGTAATCTTCAACGAAACTTGCTAAAAAGCTACGTATCTCATGAATTATCTTTTGAAAGAATCCAGCCGTTACCTTAGCTAACTTTGAACCAGGCTCTTGTATTAATATGTAATCGATTTCAAGAGGTTGCTCCTTCATACTTAAAGACCATGAACCTAGTGCAGTTATATTATCCTTAAAAGCAGTCCATTGTTTCGCAATGGTTTCAGGTTTTGTATACATGGTTTTTAATTGATTCATTAACTTATCTAATATAGCAATTTCGCTACCTTTAGACCCTTTTGAATAGGTATTTACTCGATTATACAAATCAGATATCACATAATATTGCTTTTCTAAATCTTTAATTGCCTCAGGAACCTTTTTATCTAGTTGATAATCTCTCATGGTATCAGGAGAACTACCAATTATCATAAGCATGCTACGATATGCTTTATTTAGATTTAATATACTCTCATCTGTTTTGCTTAAGATATCTGCCATTTCATTACCTAAGCTTACCTCAAGACTAATCGTATGTTTTCCTTTGGTAAAGTAAAATAAATAAGGATTTTCACCATCGGTAAGACTTGTAATTTGCCAATCATTTTTATAATAAAAATATAATTCTTTTGCTTCTAAAAATGGTGTTTTACCATCTATTTTTAAAGATCGCACTACTGTAATACCAGATTTTAAATTCTGTCGATATTTAACTGCAATTTCATATAAGCCATCCTCTGGAGCTTCAAAATCCCAAGTAATCCATTGTCCACTTAATTGCCAATTAGATCCCCCCATCGTATTAAGTCGTATCTTAGATGGACTATATGGTTCTGTTAAAGGAGAGGTTCTATCATTAATTGGATATAAGGTAGAAGCAGATGTAAAAAGTGGATTTTCACCTTGTATCTTAATGGCTTCTGGCAATTTTACCTTACTGTAGCCATTAGAAGTATTATTTATCATATAATCACTATAAGGAATTACTTCCTCTTCTTGCTTTAATGTAATAGAAGCAAGTAGCATAGGTTCCTTCGTAGATACAATGGTAATTGTATTCTTACCCTTTTTAAAGAAGAATCTGAATGGATTTGTTTCAAACCTTTCACTATCCATCGCGTATTCGCTAATCCATTCAGGGGCTTCTATTTGTTTTGGCCTAACATCATTGCCCCTACTATCTGTTGTTATTATACTTTCTCTTTTCCATTTGCGATAAAACTCTATGTAATTTGCACCTTTGAATGGTAGTTCATCATTGATATAAATTTCTCTTTCAATTTCACTGTTTTTTCCCTCAATTGGATAATAAGTAAATAATAAGTTGTAGAGTCCTTCTTCCGCTACATCAACTTCAAAGGTAACACTACCAGATTCTTTTGTAAGAAGTGCACTACCCTTATATCCTTCATAGTCTAAGATAGTTTCAAAGCCTTCAGATGCTTTATAAAAGTTACCTCCGCTAATTACAATTTCATTGTTTGGTCTTACTGCATCTTTATATCTCGTCACATATTCATCATACGATATAGAGTCATTAACAATACTTAACAAGTCTCTTTCAAATTCCATATCATTTAATTCTGCAGCTAAAACTTGATGATTTTTGAAAATAATTGCTTCAAAAATTACACCTAATAGAAGAAAACTAACCACCGAAAAAATCATGAATCGATTCCTAGTACTATGTAATATTCGCATACTAATATCCTTTCGTTATAGAGGTTTTACACAAATAAATATTATTGCAATCGATTTACATTAAGCATAATATATAATGCCAAATAAAATAGTATTAAATGGCACGGTTATAATTTCACTTATTATATATATTGCACATATTTTTCACTTTTGTAATCGATTGACCTATATAATATAAACTAATCTAAAAAGATTATAAGCTGAATACCTTTATATTGTCAATATGTTTATTCTAATTTTTTATAATATTTTTATATATAATAGATAGATGACAATGATAGATCTAAATATTACTTATTCATAGCAATTTAGACATAATACTCACTATATGTCGTTTATAATCTCCATTCATCCTTCCAACTAAGCTTCATTTTACCTTCTTGATCAAATTCTAAAGGTAACCAAATATATTTCGAATTTACTAAGTCTTCACTTAGCCATCTGTCACCCATATAGATATAAGTATCTTTTGCTGCTTCAAAAATACAGGTGCTTTGTGAATCAAAGGTAGTTTTTTTCACATCATCTACACATGGGTCCCCCATATTTGTCCATTCCCCTAATAACGATGATGCTATAGCATAGCTTGCTTGGTTTGGATGCCAGCCGGTACATGCTGATGTCATAAGGTAATACATACCGTTTCTTTTAAAGATAGCAGGTGCTTCTCTTTGTGCTCCTGGAAATACTCTGATATAATCAACTCCGTAAACAGCTTCCTTAGGTGATTTCTCTAGATATGTATACTCATCATTTAATCTTGAAATATATAAGGTTAGATTTTCTTCACTTGCATAAATAATATAAGCAGTCTTATCATCATCTATAAAAAGATTCATATCTCTAGCCATACCTTTACTCTTTGGATACATATCTACCTGATCACTTGGACAGGTATGTAAGCGATATCGATCAATAAAGCGAAATGGTCCCTTAGGTGAATTACTTATGGCAACCCCAGCTGATGCTGCTGCATAATTGGAATTACTCGTCTTAGTTGGTCCATCCGCATGAAACCAAAGTATGTATTTTTTTGTTTTTTCATTATAAATCATTTTAGGTCGTTCAATCACAGAGCTTGTGTCATTGATCGATATGAATACATTGTCTAACTGCTCACTTGTGTAACCCTCATATAATTTTGTAAAGTATTCTTCTGTATCTAATTGCTCTCTATCACTTATATTACGCATTATGATGCCTTCAAACTTCCAATTATACAAATCATTTGAACTGTAAGCACAGATACCTCCTCGATATCCCTTGGTTTTATCCTCACCAACCCACCACCATTTTTCCTCATACTCACCTAACTCATCATTAAATACCTTAAGCCATTGAACATGACCTCCGTGAGCCTGAATTAGATTACCATTGCTATCATACCAAGATTCACCTGGCTTAAAGCTATCAAACTTCATAACTTCATGCATAAAACAATCCTCCATTTTTATTTATTCTATAAATATAGTTACATCCTAACATAGTTTTTTTATTATTGCAATCGATTGCAATAATCATTTTTAATCTTTTTCCATCATAAAAATAGACCCTTTTTACTTATCTACATCTATGTTATTGAAGTAAAAAAAGGAACTGTCATCACCTATTACAGTGTAACAGCCCCTTACGGCACTAAACTTTTAGATACACCCTATCCTTTTCCAGAACTAAATTTTCTTTTTTGACTTCCTTCTCTAGTGCTTTCGTAAAACGTTCCTTCATATTGGATAAACATCGTGAATAACCAAATACTCTAGCAACTTCTCGATACAGATCTTCTTCAGATAGACTAATTTGCTTTTTAACAACATAGACAAGTGCTGCTCCTATCTCCTCAAGTGGAATATCTTCCACTCTTCTTTTTGTTTCATCATTCGAGGGCATTCGAAACTCTTTATAATTATTAGGGTTCATAGTAGGAAGCCAGCAAAAGTTCTCTTCCTCTTCCATGGTAAGTTTAATTTTCATTTTAGAAAAAAGCATATCAAATCTTCGATTTATATTAGCACCAAGCCTTGTAATACCCCAAGAGGATAATATTTTTTTGCATAATACCATACGACCAATGGGAGCTTCACACTCCATTATGTCCATAATTTGCTTCATAATGATTCTATCATTTTCTGAAGAATAAAAGCCTTCTGATGATAATGATACACTTGGTAACAGAACGGATTGATAGTATGTTATATCCTCATTAAGATCATTTACTCCCCTTGTTTCTTGCTCAAACTCAAAGGGCTTGTTTTCTACAATAGTCATATTACTATCATTCTCACTCGTATTATCAATCTCTAATTTAAGAATAGCTTGTTGGATAGCAAACTGGATCATATCTAATACTTTATGCTTGTTATCCCACCAGTCAAGAATCCAGACCTTATGAATATTCCAACCAAGAGACTGTAATACACTTAATTTTAGTATATTCCTATCCCTAGCTGTTCCATTACATTGGCTATCACTGTCTAAAAGAATACCAAGTATATACTCCTCTTTCTTCTTTGGATTAACGATAGCAATATCGATTTTAAACTCTGAGCTACCAATATTAACGTTAGCATCAAAGCCAAGTTCTATTAGTTTACTCGCAATGATTCTACTAATATTAGTGGGTGGTTTCGTAATGTTACTTTGCTTTGTTGTAAGATTTCCTCGCATTGCAAATTCTAGGAAGGATTTTAAGGCTGCTACACCAGAAGAGTTCGTTCTTTGTAAATCAATTTGCTCTGGTTTTAAGACAGAATATACAATCATCTCTTTTCTTGACCTTGTAACTGCAACATTTAATCTTCTAAATCCACCCTCTTGATTTAGTGGTCCAAAGTTCATAGATACGGCTCCATCTTTATCTGGCCCATAACAGATGGAGAACATAATAACATCTCTTTCATCTCCTTGTACGTTCTCAAGATTTTTTATGAAGATTGGTTCACTAAGGGAATTATTACGCTCTTCAAGGATAGGATCCTTTGCAAATTCTTTCATTAATAGATCATCGATTAGATTTTGCTGTGCTTTACTAAAAGTAACTACACCTATACTTTCATGGCATAATTTAGGTTCTTTTAGTCTTCTTATAATTTCATTTACAACTGCTGTTGCCTCAAATAAATTGGTTCTAGATTTACTCTTATCATAATATCCTTCGACTAATACATGCTTTACTTCACTTACTAAATCCTTAGGAGATGGGAAGGTATATAATCTATTCTCATAAAACATTCGATTACTAAATGCAATCAGACTTTCATGCTTGGAACGATAATGCCATAATAAATGTTCTTGTGGCATACTGATAGCAAGACAATCGTCAAGTATACTCTCTAAATCTTCATTATCATAATTATCTTCATCCACTCGGTTGGAAGAAAAGAAGCTAGTTGGTGGTAACTGCTTTGGATCACCCACAACCACCAGATTTTCCCCTCTTGCTATAGCTCCAACAGCCTGAGCTGTAGGTAATTGTGAAGCCTCATCAAATATAACTAAGTCAAATGGTGGATAACTAGGGTCAATATATTGTGCAACTGATATTGGACTCATAAGCATACAAGGACAAAGTAGTTGTAGCAGATTTGGTATGCTATCAAAAAGCTTACGAATAGACATTCCTCTACCACCACTTTTTATCGCCTTTTGTAAAATACCTATTTCTGAAGATGCCGTGAAAGTTCCATGTGAAGATGGAACTTTAGCAGATAACCTAGCTACTAATTCTTGCTTCGTAAGATTATCAAACTCCTCACTAATTGTTTTAAATTTTATAACCATTTGCTCAAAATACATACCGTTAAATTGACTTAACACTGGAGTTTGTTCTATTATCATAGACGCTAAAGCTTCCATGCTATTTCTTATAAAAGTAGCAACAATTACATTTTCATGACAAGTTCCACTCTCAAGTGCTTCAATTACAACATGAAGTCCTAGCTCTTGTGCCTTCTTCTTACTATTTAGGTAGCTACAGTAATCTCTAAGATTTGAACTGTTTTCCTTCCAATCCCTTAGTGTCTTTTCCATGTTTTGAAAATAATTATTACCATGAAGTAAGTTAAAGTCTATACCAAACTCATCACTTAAGTTCTGTTCTAAAGTCTTTATCTGCTTAAACCCATTTATTATCTTATGTATTAACGCTTCTTGTCTATGAAGATAGGCTTCCATATCATTAAAAGCGATATGATAAAGTTTCTCTTTACCATCTTTTCTAGAAGTTCCATTGTCAAACACTTTTAATATAAATTGATTTATCACAACACACTGTTCATAGATTCTTAGATATTCTTCTAAATCACAATGGCTGTTATCCCAAAAGACTCCATATAAGTTTGTCAATAGATCATTATCTTTCATTACCGTATTATTCTTTTCCCTATATATAATAAGAGAATTAATGTAATTAACAATACTTTGCTTATCGAATTTTAAAGAATCCTTTACGTGATACTTAAGCTCTTTTATTATCTTATTCTTCTTTAAGAACTTCGGTAAAAACCAGCTTCTCTCAGCTTCTTGTAATAACCTCGCAGCACTTATAACATCATAGGAATATATACTATCATTAAAAATTGGTGAAAGTATTTCTTCAATTTCATTACGTTTCTTAGCACTTTCATAAATTAATTGAATCTTATCCTTTAGGATATTAATCTCCTGAGTAAAATATAAATTTGCTGGAATATATTTAATGGAGCTATATAAATTACAAAGTACAAAAGTTGCTTCAACCTTATTAAAATCTTCTATTCTATCTGCACCGAAATCCTCATAAAACTCATCTAAATACATTTTTAATTGTTTTAATACCGTAATAAACTCAGTAGTTTTTTCTTCAAAACTACTTTTTTTACTAGTGGTGTAATAAGGATTATTGATATGCTTCAAAGGATGTTCATAAATCCCACCACTTGCCTCTCCCACCACTCTTAACTCTTCACACACATCAAGCCATTCATTGAAGGTGAACTTATTTAAGTTACTTAATAACTCCCTTGGTATCCTTATTTTATTACTATAGTCTTCATATTCTTCTGCCTTGGCAATTGCTTCATATAAAGAAATACCATAAGACCTTTTTTTATGAAGTTCAGTCACAAATTCATTTAATTCTGAGCGTAGTCCTTGTAACCTATTTGCATTTAACTCATATTCTTCTTTCGATTTAACCTTACCATAATTTAAGGTTTGATTAAGTTGTTCAAGTACATCCTTTTTTCTCGCTTTATTGGAATGAACTTCCAAGCAAAAAGGACCAAGACCAATACTTTCAAGTCTTTTTTGAACCACCGACAAAGCAGCCATCTTTTCTGCAATAAACAATACCGATTTTCCCTCAAAGAGAGCATTGGCTATCATATTGGTTATGGTCTGTGACTTACCAGTTCCTGGTGGTCCATGAAGTACAAAGCTCTCACCTTTACTTGCAGCACATATAGCAGATAATTGGGTCGAATCTGCGCTAATGGGTATTGCCAAATCTGTTGGTTTAAATTCTTCATCTAAGGTATTAGGATTTGGGAAATCATTCCTTACCTCCCACTCTACCTTTCCGCTTAACAGACTTTGCACTATTTTATTCTTAACAAGTTCATTACCGCGATTACGAATATCATTCCACATGATAAACTGGCTAAATGAAAATAAACCAATATAGGATATCTCAACAATATCCCATTTTGCCTTACTCATTATGGCTTGCCTTATGGTAGAAAAAATTCGACTAATATCTAAGCCTTTATCGTCCATAGGTAATGGTTCAAGTCCACTAATGGTTATGCCAAAATCACTACGAAGTAACTCTAACAAAGTTATATTTATCTGAGGTTCTTCGTCTCTTACACGGATAACATAGCCTTTTAGGGCTGACTTTCTCACTAATTCAATCGGTAGTAAAATAAGGGGTGCTAATCTAGGCTTTTGGCTCTCATTGCTCTCATACCATCTTAAAAAACCTAGGGCTAAATAAAGAGTATTCACACCATTTTCCTCTAAACTTATTTTTGAAGCACGATATAAGCTAAGAATCCGATTGTCTAGCTCCATATTATCTATGTAAGTACGTATGCGCTTTTCTTTTAATTCAGACTTCAGTAATTCTAGTATAAAAGAGTTGCTGTGATTTGCTTCATATAATTTTGTATCTCTTTGTGTATTATCAAACTCTTTTGGTTTAGCAAGTAATATAAAGTCACTACCATCGGATAGATAATCTTCTACTTCTCTTAAGGAAGGTAACATTAGCTCAATGGTATTTTTCGTAGTTCTAAAATTAAGTAAGGTATTTCTTAGGCTTAAATCAAGTAATTTTCTCTCCCACAGCTCTTTCTTCGATAAATTTATATGTTCTACATATTGCAATTTGTCTTTTATATCTAAAATTGCTGGCTTACTAGTTATAAAATCCTCATCATGTTGCTTTTGAATAATACTATCATCAATCCTAAGTTTACCGTCATTATCATATATTCTTTGGGGAAGTGGTTTTATTCCACTTACTCTTACCCGTTTTACATCTACTAATATTTCAAAGTTTTCTTCATTAATAAGGTTCTTTTCTCCATTAAGAACAGCTAAATCAAAGGAAGTTTGTCTTCCTACTACTAGCTCTGTCGTCTCAACCACACAGATTTCATCAATACCCTGTGCTATTCTCTTCTTTACTACACTACATTCATCTTGTATTATTTCAGAGAAACTCTCTTCTTCTAACCAGCATCCGACAAATGCATGTCCTTTTATAAATATGATAAGGGGATGTAACCCTACAGCTTCAAGACAGCTTGCATATAAAACAGAAAGGTCCAAACAAGTACCTAACTTCTCATTTAACACAGAATCTGGTAAACGAATTCTCTGTCCCTTTGTCTCAAAGCTCGCTGGTGGCATGGTGTATACGATACCAACTTGTTGTAAGGCACCATATAAAGCAGCCATTTGGATTCGAACGATATTGGGATTTAGTGTTTGATATCCAGTAAAAGCGGGGTCATACTTCCATTCCTTTAAGATATGAGTAGCATTCATAATTATTTTTGCTATTGTAGGATGATTTGGTGTTATAAATGAGGAAATTAATTCAGGCATTTGGTTAACTCCTGGCCACTCATCATATGCTAACAAGCTAATAGGAATGACCTCACTCTTAATAAGCTCTTCCCCACTATGTATTGTTATCTTTATATACCCTTTTATGGTCTCTGTTATCCCATATAAAAATGTAGGTTTTAGCAGTAAATTAATTGTATTAAGCTCTAGGGTTTCCTCTGGGTTAATTATGCTATGGTGGGCACTCCATTCTTCTGAGAAATTTGGCTCAGTGGCGATGCACACTTTAATATTTTTAAATGATTCACTGGACTGATTTTTAATAAATAAACGTTTAATAATTGGTACACTATTTTGATGCATGGAGAAGTTTATTTTTCTACTAAAATCACCCATTATACTAAGTTTTTCAATCATAACTAACCTCCTAGCCTACTTTTATAATTATTTTTATTTCTATCTTTATAATAATCTTCATCATTATTTCTCTTTATGTATTTAAGATTAAGAGATTAAACTTCAATAATCATTATAAATTCTATTAACAATTGTAGCATATTATAGTTAGATACCATAGTAAAATTTTACTTCTTATTTCTATCTATTAGTTACAATAATCGTATATTACTTTAAAAATATGAAATAAAAAAAGTAAAACCAGGATTGATAATTTTATTATTCTCAATCCTGTGTCTTACTTTTATTTACATCATTTATTTAATTTCTAGCTCATGATACATAAGTCCATCTAAGTTCTTCCAAGCAAAGGTACTATCTTCAATTATCATATAACTATTCGCACTACCTTCCTTTGGAATAGACACGGAACCTGGATTCATATAAACATAGTCTCCCATGTTTTCACATTTTGGTACATGTGTATGGCCATTTAATAATACATCACCTTTTTTTAGTTTTGGTAGTTGTTCATTATTGAAGACATGACCATGAGTAGCAAATATCATGTGGTTATTTACATATAAGATACAGTAATCAGCCATTATTGGAAAATTAAGCACCATTTGATCTACTTCAGAATCACAATTACCACGAACGCAAAGAATTTCATCACTAATCTCATTTAGTAAATGAATAACACCTTTCGGATTATACTCTTTTGGTAAATCATTACGTGGACCATGGTATAGAATATCACCTAATAAGATTAGCTTATGAGCACCCTCTCTTTTATAAGCTTTTATTAATTCATTGCAAAAATATTCAGAACCATGTATGTCAGATGCGATCATTAATTTCATACCTAATTAATCTCCTAATGTAATATAGTTTTATTTATTTGAATAAATGTTTTATCTTTTTACAACTTTTTCTTTTTCTAATTTTATTCTTTTCTTATAAGATTGTATCTTTTTAAAGATAAAAAATCAAGGAGAATAAATATATTTGGATATGTTATACTTATTAGAAGAGCGATTTATTTACATTATAAGGAGGATTCATGAATTAATGAATTATATTGTATTTGATTTAGAATTTAATCAAGATATACCTAATAATGATATTAAGCAAAATGAAGATACGAAGAAAGATGATACGAAGATTGAAATTAGGATAAGTGAAGTAGCAAAAAATGAGACTATAATAAGTGAAGACAAGAATACGAAAGACTCAAGTAATGGAAGATATTTACCATTTGAAATCTTACAAATCGGTGCGATTAAAATGGATTCTGCGCTAATAACTCTTAATACATTTAATCAGCTTGTTAAACCCTCTATCTATACAAAGGTAAATTCCTACATTACTGAACTCACAGGTATAACTACAAAAGAAGTCTTAGAGAAAGAACCTTTTCCAAAGGTTTATAATGATTTTTTGGATTTTATAGAAGATAAGAATTCTGTATTTTGTGTATGGGGAATGGCTGATGTAAAAGAGCTTTATCGTAGTGCTAGATACTATAGCTTAGACACTAGTAAATTACCAAATCACTATATTAACCTACAACCCTATGCTTCCCAATATTTTGGACTTCCTAAGAATAAGTTATTACAATTAAAACATACCATAGAAGGACTAAATATCCCTATCACATATGAGTTTCATAATGCCTTACACGATGCCTACTACACATCTGAAATTATGAAAAAAATATATAATAAAACAATGAAAATAGAAGACTACGACCCTGATTTTGTTAAGACAAAACAAAATCCACCAAAGCAAGTTATTGATATTCCTTCCCTTCTTGGTCAATTTGAAAAGATGTATCAAAGAAAATTAACAAAAGAAGAAGAGGAAATTGTAGTACTAGCTTATAAAATGGGAAAAACAAAACAGTTTCTAAAGTAACGGAGATGTTGTCTTACAGTAACCATACTGAATGCAACATCTCCATTATCATGTATATATAATTTATTTATTATAACTTCTTATTACGAATTTCTGCTAATTTTTCATCAATGGCTTTTAATACACGAACACGATCCTCACTATTATTAACAATATCCGTTGTATCGGCATCAATTACAATGATCTCACTGGCATTATATTGATTAAATACCCAATCATCATAACCTTCCCAAAGGAAACGATAATAGGCTTCAAGGCTTGCATCTAATTCATAACTTCTACCACGCATTTTAATTCTAGATAATACAGTGTCAAAACTACCTTTTAAATACACCATTAAATCAGGGGATTTCTTAGGAAGTTCCGTTAATTCTTCTAACATATTATTTAGAAGTTTCGTATAAATCTCCATCTCAAGTTCTGAGATTCTGCCAAGTTCTAGATTTTTCTTTGTAAAGTACCAATCTTCATAAATACTACGATCTAAAACATTATTTTCATGCACTAAAGCTGCTTTTATTGCACGAAATCTAGAATCTAAAAACCACAATTGTAAAAGGAAAGGATAGCGCTTTGCATTAATCTCCTCATCACTTGCGGTATAAAAAAGTGGTAAAATCTTATTATCTTCTACACTTTCATAAAATACGGATGTATTATAATGTTCACCTATCATTGTTGCTACGCTAGTTTTACCTAGCCCAATCATTCCACCTACTACTATCACCAACGTTTATCCTCCGTTCATATGTATTGAATCTCATATATACTAATTTATATTAAGTTTTACTTGTGATATTTTACAATCGTACTACCTAGTTAGTATAAGCTTACTAACTTTATCACGCACAATATGAAATGTCAATGTCAAAAAATTAAAATAATGGTCATAGTATACAGTAACTAAAACATACCTATTACATGGTAAGATTTCACTTTTAAATTCTATATACGCATATAAGAAGACTTCGTAAATAACTGCTAATAGTATTAATTAATCGATTATCTCATAGTACTTTAATATATATAAAGCAAATAAAGAGTTTGCCCAAGCAAACCAATCCCTTGTATAAATCTTAGGATCATCACAGTGAAAACCCTCATGCATATATCCGGTATCTCCATCGCTATGTATAAGAGTTAATAAAACTTCCTCTTTTTCGCTCTCCTCCAAGGAAGTAAGTCCCCTCATAACTAATCCAATATGCCAAATATATTCCTTTGGGGTATGCAAACTTCCAATTCCTTTTGCTGCTAGCCCTTCATAGTAATATGGGTTATCTTTACTTAAGATAAATCTTCTAGTATTTTTATAAATAGAATTATTTCCATTACAGTATTTTAGCCATGGTATAGATAATAAACTTGGAACATTTGCATCATCCATAAGATTATAATTACCAAGACCATCTGTTTCATATGCATAGATATATCCATAAGTTTTATGGTTATAGATTCCATAGCTTCTAATACCCTCTTCAATTTCACTCTGTAAAGTTTGAGCCTTATCAGCTAAATCCTTGTCCTGATAGAATGTAGTTCCAAAGAAGGTAATAAAGGTTAACACAACTGCTGCAAACATATTAGAAGGAATGAGATAGCCATATTGGCATGCGTCATCACTAGGACGAAATCCTGACCAGATCATACCTGTATATGCCACCTTACTTCCCTTTCCATCATTGGATAACGTATCTGTAGGTGGACAATTTAATCTTATAAAAGAATAACTTGATTCTTCCTCATGACCTTGTTCCTTATGAAATACCTCAAGTATCAAATGAAGTCCTTTATGTATCGTATCTGTAAATATGCTTCTGTCTTTCGTAATTCGATAATATTCATGAAGTAACCACACAGGATAGCACAATGAATCAATCTCAAATTTTCTTTCCCAATTCCAAGGACTTGATTCAGTAATGTCATGATCCCAGCAACGGCCATTAGGCTCAATATTAAAAGCATTGGCATATGGATCAAGTAAGATATATTGAAACTGCTTTTTGATTAATCCTCTCACTAAGTCTTTTAAACTTTCATTGTCTTTTATAAAAGGTAAATAATGAACAACCTGGGCACTACTGTCTCGAAGCCACATTGCTTCTATATCACCAGTTATAACAAAAACCTCATCCTCATTAATACATTTTACCGTTGTATCTATTGTATTTATGAAACATTGATAAAACATCTTCTTTAACTTCAAAAAATCACCTTCAGAAGCATCCTTACCTTTTTCTCTATGACTTTCCTCAATTTTCTCTAACAAATCTCTAGCAATAACTTTTGCTGCCATCCTATAGCTTTCTAATCTAACCTCATCCTTAATCAATTCCATAATGACTCCATTCTTAAAATATAATTCAATTTATACGAATTTAAATTAATACAACAAATTGTATTTCGTCGATTTATTAAGCATAAGATAATCCAATGATTTTCACCTACTTTTTAATATATTTGATATTCCTATTAACTTTATAAATTAACTTTATAAATTAACTATCTGCTCCAACATATGTTTCATCTTTTAAATAGCATATATCATATATCTTTGGCTTGGCAGGTATGTCTTGGTGAATACAGATTCTAATTATGAAGAAAATCCTCTATTATTAATGTATCACAAATTGTTTCTGTTTCATAGTGCTTTATAGGAACTCGAATGCTTGCGAAGCAAGGCTCCTTAAGAGAAAGGAATGCCAGAACCGCACAATCCAAGATGGATTTTACAATGGTAAGATTATGAAGAAAATAACAATGTAGGATGTTGCAGAAGCTCTTAATATATCTTTTATTCATAATAGAAAGGCTGCTAAAAAATTCCTTATTTGAATTTCCTAACAGCCTATTACTCTCCCTCCATTCTTAAAATTATCTTGTAAGATACTGAATCCAACAAATAACTACATGACTGGTTTATGTTATTTAAAAATTACACGATAGGTTTTAATTTCATAAGGGTTAATGGTAAATGTAAATCCATGCTCTGACTTAGAAAGCTTAGTATCCATTGCCTCTTCTAATAAATTGGTTTCAATAACAGATTCTATTTCACCATCAAGTGTAACATTTGCCACGGTTCTCTTATTATGTATTTCATAAAGACGTACTATAATACCTTTACCATCTTCTGCTTGTTTAATGGTTTCAAGAATAACATTCTCTTTATTTACGGAACTGTAGGAATAACGCTCTAATTCACTGCCACCTTTAACCACCTTAACTGGAACATTAAGCCCAAAAGCTTCTTGAACAGTTTGGGATTCCATCCAAGTACCGCCATGTGGATAAAGGGAATAGGTAAAGAAATGTTCTTCTTGATCCGTTGTAGGATTTGGCTCTGTACCAGACTTAATAAGGGTAAGACCAATATTTCTCTCTTTTATTGAGTGTCCATACTTACAATCATTAAGAACACTTACACCATAAGCACCTTCTGATAAATCCACCCATTTATGACCACAAGCTTCAAATCTTGCTACATCCCAGCTGGTATTTTGATGGATTTTTCTCTTAAGATTACCAAATTGAATGTCAAAGGTTGCTTCATCGGTATGAACATCAACAGGAAAATGTACTTTAAGAAGGTGTTCAGACAAGGTCCAATCCACATAAGTATTAAAGTCAATTCTTCTACTATCTTTATAGAAGTAGATCTTTTGCTTAATTATTGTATCAAAAAACTTACGTTCAATGAGTAATGTAAGACGTAGGTCACCATCATCTATAAATTCCATTCTAGTCACATCATTTACCGACCATGACTTTTCTTCATAATAAATATCAACATCCCAGTTGCTATAGTTCATCGGTTTATCTTCATAAACTCTTAATTCATTACCAGCTTTATTAGCTTGCAACACTTCTCGTTCAAACTCTTTGTCATAAATTGAAGTAAATTGACCAAACTCATCTAACTTAATCTTATAGTATGGTGTTTCTAAATTATACTTATCAAATAAAAAGGTTTTTGCTTCCTTATTAGCTTTATCACTAATATCATCCGCTGCTAATAGGGTTAGATAGCCTTTTGATGGTATACTATGAATATAAGTAATACTGCCTTCGCTGGTTTTTTGAACTGGATATCGATTACTTCCATCTGTAAGTACAGAAACATCTAAATCACCTAGTTCTACTATATCAGATCGATTGTAGCCTAAGGTATTAAATACGCTAATACCCTCACCAGAGCCAATAATTACATCTAGTCTCTCATCTAATAGCTTCTGTGATTTTTTATCAATTTCTTCGTACTCTAGCTTTGTTACATCATATACCTCTTTAATGGAGGTGCCAGGAAGAATATCGTGGAACTGGTTTCTAAGAATTAATTCCCATTGAAGTTTAAGGTCTTCTACCGGATATTCCATACCCTTTTTGCTTGCTAATACAGATAATAATTCAAGTTCCATCATACGATATTCACTTTTACGGTTGGAACGTTTATTTCTTCCCATAGAAGATAAGGTACCTCTATGATACTCAAAGTATAATTCACCTACCCATTTTGGTAGACGTTTCTTATCTTTTACTTTACTTTCTAACTCTTCAAAGTAAGTACGTGAAAATTCTTGTCGTACTTTTGGAATTCCTTTTATTCCTTTTTCCATACGCACTGATGTTTCAAGCATAAGTCTTGTTGGACCACCGCCTCCATCACCATAGCCATAAGAAACTAAAATATCATTATTGATATCTTTATTTTGATAACGTTCCCATCCACCCATAATAGAGTCTGGATGTAACATACCATTATATGTAGTAAAGAAATTAGAAATCTGTTGGCCAACCCCAAGAGTAGTGATAAGATGCGTAAATACCTTACTTCCATCTAATCCTTCCCAATTAAAGGTGTCATATGGTATTTTATTAAATTGATTCCATGCAAGTTTTGTAGTCATAAAGTAGTCAATACCGCTTTTTTTCATAATCTGAGGTAATGCTGCACTATAACCAAAAACATCAGGTAGCCATAAAATACGGTTATCAACTCCAAATTCTTCCCTAAAGAATCGTTTTCCAAAAATAAATTGACGTACTAGAGATTCACCTGAGGTTAAGTTACAGTCTGCTTCAACCCACATACCGCCTTCAGCTTCCCAGCGACCTTCTTTAATACGCTCTTTTATCTTCTCATAAACTTTAGGATGTCTCTCTTTTACAAAGTTATAAAGTATAGGTTGGCTCGACATAAATTTATAATTTGGATATTCCTCCATTAGCTTAAGTACAGTAGCAAAGCTTCTACAAGATTTTTGGCGAACTTGCTCTACGGTCCAAAGCCAAGCAACGTCTATATGAGTATGTCCAATGCAAGTAGCAATTACTTCATCGAAGCCTGCGAAATCTTCATATAATGCCTTTTTAATGAAGGCTCTTGCCTGATGAATAGACTCATAAAATTCCTCACTATAAGGTTTACGCAAATCAATAAGGTTGACCGTTTCATTTACAATCGTTTCAATATCAAGACGAATCTTATCATCTTCTTTCATACGATTAAGTCCCCACAGAGGAACTTGGATATCATAATATAATCCTTGTATCTCTTTATCAATTACTTCTAAATTTCCTAATAATCTGAACTCATTGTGCATCGTACCAGTGTAGGATTGCAAATCAATCTGATATTCATCACCTTTATTTGCACATTCTGATAATAATATTTCTCTATGGTTTATATCTAGACCTTGAACAACTTCACCATTTACAAATACTAAAAATTGAGGATTTCTGCTATCATCCCAATGTTCTAATTGAGTTCTTATATGCAACCATACCGGTTTTTTATCAAATTCTTCAGGAACCTTAATATTTGTACGAAACCAATAATGTTTATCTGGTCCATACCATCTCATTGCCTGAGAATAGAAATTAGTAAATGGTTCATCTGCTCTTTCTGCTTCTTCAACATTAAGATAGCATCCAACCTTCATCTTCCATTCATCAATATTAATAGACTTAACCGTTGACAATTGTTTTAATTGTCCTGCTATTATTGACCCTCGTTCTTTTGTGTACTTCATAAAGGTACCCTCCTTATATTTATCACATCAGATAATACAAAGGAATCTAGAAAACTTCTATTTCTTCCAAATAAATATTAGCTCTGTATTCTTGAAACCATATTTGTATTTCTTTTGTTTTCATACCTACTTCACATATCTTTTTATAACCTACGGTAGTTCCTGAAGATATCGTTACCCATTCTTCTCCCGTCTTTCCTAAAACCATGAATTTTTCAATTCGCTGTCCCTTCTTAATATGCTCATTTAATATAATATAATTTATATCTATTTCTTCCTCCCAAATAAGATGAAGCATATCCTTATCTGAGAATTCTTTTCTTACCACATCATCAGGTAATATCATAATTTTATTATTTTGAGTATATAAATAAGCTGTTGCTTCCTTAGCTATGTTATCATTAAAGCTACTCCTAATAAAATCACCTAATTCTTTTAACCTTACTCGGTCAAATTCAGTTATGTAACCATCCTTATGTGGTGGTATATTTAGTAATAACACACAATTGCCACCTACTGCATTTAGATATATCCTTTTTAGCTCATGAAAGGACTTAACTTTATTATCTTCTGATTCATGATAAAACCAACCTGGTCTTATGGAAGTATCGACTTCTGCTGGATACCATATAAATTCCTTGGCATCCTTAAGAGCTTCTCTGCTACCAAGATCCTGATCCATTTCACTAAGCTTTTTTTCACGAAACATGGTGTTATCATCTGACTGAGAAGATTCCTGAATTTTCTTTTGATTAAAAAGAGCAGCATTAACAACACTCCATTCAGATTCTCTACAATCCCCTGCTTCATTGCCGCACCATCTTACATCTGGCCCACTGATTGAGATAACAGCATCTGCTTGTAATTTTCTGATTATTTCATAATATCGTTCCCAATCATAGACTTGTTTCTTTCCATTTTCACCTTCTCCACATGCCCCATCAAACCATAC